>DAOVGU010000120.1 GCA_030672255.1 bacterium | reverse complement strand
TTTGTGGAAAGCGCTATCCATTGGACGAATACAGTTTTTCTTATCCGGGTCCCTCACCTCGGTTTAAGAAGCAATTAGAGATTGCGAAAAAGAGGAAGATGCGGGTAATGGCTAAAATTCAGATTGGCACGACACATGAACTGACTTCCGTTCCCTACCTTCCCCTGCCCCATTTGCTTGCCCCCAAGATACAGAAATTAAAGGAGTTTCAGGTTGATGGCTATCTGGGGTGCTGGATATTCGGCGGGGAAATCTCGCCGATGAGTAAATTGGCCGGCAGAATGTCTCAGCTACCTGGGGTCTCGCCGGCCGAGGCAATCAAAGAATTAGCCAGAGCTGAGTTTGGAAAGAAAAGTGCGGTTGCTGTAATGCGTGCCTGGCGATATTTCGCTACCGCCTGGCGCAAATACCCTTTCAGCATTCCCTTTCTTTACTATGGTCCGATAAATTACGCCACTGCCTATCCCCTTTCCCTTAATCTCAAGAAGAAACCCCCGACAGCCTCCTGGCGTCCTCTGCCGCGGGATAGAAATGGGCATCTTCTTCTGGGAGATAACCTTGAGGCCTGGGTTAAACCATTTGGCGCGCAAACAATAGGGAGAGCCTTCCAGGAACTTCTAAAGGTATGGGAAATGGGAATAGTAATTTTGAGTGAGGCTTTAGGAAAAGATAGACAGAACCAACGACTCAAAGAGGAGTTGAACCTAACAGAACATATCGCTTTATCCATAAGAAGTACGATTAACATCACCCGTTTTTATGTGCTCTTGCGGAAGTTAGCAGTCCTTGAGCGAACCTGTAGTCGTCGAGCTTGCTCGACAAAAGCAAAGCAAGCTTTGCCACTACAACTGCAAAAAGGGAATTCCTATACGATTAAATTACGGAAAGAGAGGGGGAAGAGGTTGCTCCTTCAGGTAAAAAGGATTCTGAAAGCGGAAGTGGAAATAGCCCGCGAGGACAAAGAGTTAATAAAAATGGATAAAAGACTCGGCTACCACCCGGAAGCACATACCTACCTCTTTACCCTTCAGGATCTGGATTATAAAATCTCCCTCCTGCGGTCCCACCTGAAAAAAAATTAACTTTTTAATGGGAGTATGTTAAAATATCTTTTAAGACTTTATTGAAATGTTAACAGAGCTGAAGGAAAAATTAGGGAAAATCTCGACTTCGTTGGAAGATTTAGAGGCTAAACTTTCTGTCTCTGAGAAGGAAAAGCGCATTAAAGAATTAGAAAGCGAGCAAAATGCCCCGGATTTCTGGAAGAAGGCGGATGCTCAGGCCAAGGTAGCCGAGTTAAATCGATTGAAAAATGAAGTTTCAGAGTTTCAGAAATTGAAAGAGAAAAAAGTTGAATTGGCAACAATGTTAGAACTGCTGAAAGAGGAAGAAAATGTCAAACTTTTAGAGGAAGCAAGAGCCCTTGGAGAGACAATCGAGAAGGAGACAAGAGCATTACTCGAAAAAAGCAGGTTATCCGGAGAAAACGCTATCAATAATGCTATCTTAACCATCCATTCGGGTGCCGGAGGGACCGAGTCCTGCGACTGGGTAGGAATGCTTCTACGGATGTATACTAAATGGGCAGACAGTCAGGGCTATGGAGTAAAGAATATTGAACTCCTTCCCGGAGAGGAGGCGGGGATAAGAAGGGTTACCACAATTATCAGCGGTCCTTATGCCTATGGTTATTTAAAGGGAGAGCAGGGCGTGCATCGGCTGGTTAGAATTTCCCCCTTTGATGCGAATAAACGACGCCATACCAGCTTTGCCTCGGCAAATGTCATTCCGGAGGTTGAGGATACGGCCAAAATAGAGATTAAGGGTACGGATTTAAAGATTGATACCTTCCGCGCCGGTGGTCATGGGGGCCAGAATGTCAATAAGGTGGAATCTGCAGTAAGAATTACCCATCTCCCCACCGGAATTGTAGTTTGCTGTCAGAATGACAGAAGCCAGTATAAGAATAAGGAGACCGCCTTAAAGGTCTTAAGGTCCAGACTTTATCAACATTACCAGGAAGAGGAGAGGAAGAAGGAAGAAAAAAGAAGAGGAGAGGAAAAGGAGATTGCCTGGGGAAGCCAGATTCGCAGTTATGTCTTTCAACCATACCAGTTAGTTAAGGACCATCGCACAGGTAAAGAGGTAGGGGATGTGCAAGGTGTAATGGATGGCAAGATAGAACCATTTATCGAAGCCGAATTAAAATGACGTAGTCATTGCGAGCGATAGCGAAGCAATCCGACGAAGTCGTTGCGAAGCCGAAGGCTGTGGCAATCTCTTACTTCATTGAAGAGAGAGATTCCTCCCCCGTATTAAATACGGGGTCGGAATGACACTTCGTGTCGGATTGCCACGTCGTTTCACTCCTCGCAATGACATTTTCAGTATTGACCTGTAGTTAAAAATTAAATGAGAGTCTTAATCAGCGGAGGGGCAGGATTTATTGGCTCTCATCTTTGCGATTATCTTTTAAAAAAAGGAGATAAGGTAATCTGCCTGGACAATCTCCTTACCGGAAAGAAGGAAAATATCAATCATCTGCTTAAGGATAAGAATTTCAAATTTATTAACCAGGATATTACCGAAGATTTTTCTTTTCCTGGTAAAATTGATGCAATCTGCCATCTTGCCTCTGCCGCCAGCCCGAAGGATTACCTGAAATTTCCCATAGAAACCTTAAAGGCTGGCTCGGCTGGAACGCTTAACCTTTTAGAACTATCCAGGAAGAAGAAAGCGATCTTTTTACTTGCCTCCACCTCTGAGGTCTATGGCGACCCAAAGATTTCCCCGCAAAAAGAGGATTACCGGGGAAATGTCAACTGCATCGGACCCCGAAGTTGTTACGATGAAGCAAAGAGATTCGCTGAAGCGCTCACGATAGCATACCACCGCAAGCATTCTCTTGAGGTAAGAATCGCAAGAATCTTTAACACTTACGGACCAAGGATGAAAAAGGATGATGGAAGGGTGATTCCAACATTTATCTGCCAGAGTTTGAAAAATGAACCATTAACCGTCTTTGGCAAGGGTAATCAGACAAGGAGTTTCTGCTATATTTCCGATCTGATTGAAGGGCTTTATACACTCCTGATTACCCCTGATTTAATCAGGGGCAGAGCAAGGATTAATGAGCCAGTAAATTTAGGGAATCCTTCTGAGCTAAAGATCATCGGTTTAGCTAAAAAGGTTATTGCTCTGAGCAAAAGTAAAAGTTCCCTTACCTATAAACCTTTACCGGTTGATGACCCAAGACGGCGCTGTCCGGATATTAAAAGAGCAAAGGAACTATTAGGCTGGCAACCAAAAGTAAATTTAGAGGAAGGATTGAAAAGAACAATTACCTGGTTTAAAAAATAGGTAAAAAATAGGGACTCATCCTATTTCTTTCGGGGGAGTAGTTTTTTCAAGTTATCAAATATCTCTGGCATCTCCAAAACCTCAGCAAATTCTTTAACCCAATGTTTGATGCGTTTGAAGTCGAGATTTGGATTAACCTCTAAAATGGAACGAATATCTTCCATATCTATCGGTCGGTGGGCAACCGCTTTCATTATAATTAGATCCTCTGGCGTTGGCAGAGAAAGTTTTAACTTACCTACTTTAAGAATCCGGGCCCGGTTTGATGCTTCAATTTCAAAAGGAAGAAATCCGAGAGACAGGTCAATATTAACCCCACTTGCCTGGTGTTTCAAGAGAAGAACCCGGGTTTTTCGGGCAAATTCGGGAGCATTTCTGATTCGGGGCAATAAACCATACTCTGGTGCTTTCTTAAGAAAATTTTCTATCTTTTCTTCGGGAAGGAAGATAAGACTGTCTATATCGGCTGTAAAACGTGCTTTTCCAAGAAGGCTGGCCGCAATTCCTCCAATTATAATGCTTTTGGTATCTGTATCAGATAAAAAATTAAGTAATGCTTCTAAGGGCCCGATGAGCGATTTTGTTTTATTTTGATGCATGATAATAATCTTTCAGTTGTCGCCATCTTGCTCTTATAGTATTTATCTCGCCATCTACTCCTTTGGTTATTATTAAATATTTACCCAAGTCAAACATTACCATAGTTTGACTGAATCGGTCTTTTAAAGGAGTTTTTTTAAGTTCCTCTACCTCAATCTTATGCACTGCCTCCCATCGTCCCTTAAGATAATCTCTTGCCTCTTTTTTGTTCATTTTGATATATTATACC
>DAOVGU010000077.1 GCA_030672255.1 bacterium | reverse complement strand
ATGCCATAGAGCTTGTAGCTACAGTTGCGGTCAGCTTCTAAGTAATTTGCTGAAAGTACAAGTACAAACAAACCCCCGAGAATTTCTTCTCGGGGGTTTGTCATTGCAATAATAATAAGCGAAAGGAGGAGAAAAAAGATGGCGGTAAGACCATTGGGAGATCGGGTTCTGGTAAAACCCTTAGAGGCAAAGGAAAAAAGTAAAGGAGGAATTGTCCTTCCCGATACAGCCAAGGAGAAGCCTCAGGAGGGAAGAGTAATTGCCGTTGGAAAGGGAAAGGTTTCTGAGGAAGGAAAAACCACTCCTTTAGAGGTAAAAAAAGGAGACAAGATCCTCTACGGAAAATACTCAGGCACCGAAATCACAATTGATGATGAGGAACATATGATTCTGCGTGAGGATGACATCCTGGCGATTATAGAGTGACAACCCATTCTGTCATTCCTGCGGAGGCAGGAATCCAGAAGTAAGGAATAGATTCCCGATTACTAATTTCGGGAATGACATTAGTGAAATCTTGTGGTTAAATAAGAAAAGGAGACAAAAAAATGGCAAAGCAGTTAATTTATAATGAGGAGGCAAGAAGGACCCTGCTTAAGGGAATTAACCAGCTTACCGATGCCTTAAAGCCTACCCTCGGACCAAGGGGCAGATGCGCAGTTCTGGATAAAAAGTTTGGTTCCCCTACAGTGATTAATGATGGGGTAACGATTGCCAAGGAGATTGAATTAAAGGACCCTTATGAGAATATGGGAGCCCAGTTAGCCAAGGAGATTGCGGAAAAGACAAAGGATGCTACTGGGGACGGCACCACCAGCGCCGTTGTTCTGGGACAGGCAATTGTAAAGGATGGCTTTAAGAATGTTACCGCGGGAGCCAATCCTGTTCATCTACGACGAGGAATTGAAAAGAGCACCGCCGCGGTGGTGGAAAAACTAAAGCAGATAAGTAAACCAGTAAAGGGCAAGGAGGAGATTGCGCAGGTCGCCACCGTGGCTGCCGCCAATGATGCTGAGATGGGTAAGATGGTGGCTGAGGCGATGGATAAAGTTGGCAAGGATGGAGTAATCACCGTTGAGGAAGCCAAGACGATGAAGACCGAGCTAAAGGTTGTGGAAGGAATGCAGTTTGACCGGGGTTATCTTTCTCCTTACTTTGTTACCGATGCCGAGAAGATGGAATGCATTCTGGAAGACCCTTATATTCTTATCCATGATAAGAAGATTTCGGCAATGAAGGACCTTTTACCTCTCTTAGAGAAGATTGCGCAGGCTGGCAAACCCTTTTTAATCATTGCTGAAGAGGTGGAAGGAGAAGCATTAGCCACCCTGGTGGTTAATAAATTGAGGGGGACACTTTCCTGCTGTGCGGTGAAGGCTCCTGGTTTTGGAGATAGAAGAAAGGAGATGCTCGAGGATATTGCTACCCTTACCGGGGGACAACTGATTGCTGAGGAATTAGGCTTGAAATTAGAAAATGTCAAGATGGAGGTGCTGGGTAGAGCAAAGAAGATTACCGTTGATAAGGAAAATACCACGATTGTGGAAGGGCTCGGAAAGGCATCCGATATCTCAGGAAGAATTGGACAGATTAAAAATGCAATTGAGAAAAGTGATTCTGACTATGATCAGGAGAAACTACAGGAAAGGTTAGCAAAACTGGCCGGGGGTGTGGCGGTGATCAATGTTGGAGCCGCTACCGAGACCGATATGAAGGAAAGGAAGGAGAGGGTCGATGATGCCCTTTCTGCGGTCAGAGCCGCGGTGGAAGAAGGAATTGTTCCCGGAGGTGGAGTGGCTCTTCTACGTTGCCAGGATGAGATTGAGAAGGTAAAATTCTCTAACCCGGATGAAAAGGTGGGAGGAAAAATTATCCAGCGGGTCTTAGAGGAACCGCTGCGTCAGATTGCCATAAACTCAGGGTTTGAGGGCTCAGTTGTAGTAGATAAGGTAAAAAAGGAAGCAACAAATGTTGGATTCAATGCCGAAACAGAAAAGTACGAGGATTTAGTGAAAGCAGGAATAGTTGACCCAACAAAGGTGGTCCGAACAGAGTTGCAGAATGCCGCCAGTATGGCCGGTCTGCTCTTGACTTCTGAGACTCTTATAACGGATATTCCGGAGAAGAAGGAAACACCTTCAATGCCTCCTGGTGGTGGCGGCTATCCCCCTGCTTATTAAAATGTAAGGGTTCAATTCATTGAACCCTTTTCGGGCTTGATAAACCTGTTCAAAAAAGCCCCTGTTTTCACCCAGGGGCTTTTTCTTATTGAATAATGTAGTGGCCGAGTTTACTCGGCAGAAGGCAAAGCAAGCTTTGCCACTACAATAATTTATTTTTCCTCTGTTTTTATTCCCATTAAAAACTCAGCATTTGATTGAGTTTTTCTTAGTTTCCCGGTGAGTAGTTCCATCGCCTCCACTGGGGCAAGAGCGGAAAGGGACTTGCGCAGAAGCCAGATTCGCTTTAGTTCCTCAGAATTAATGAGAAGTTCCTCCCTTCTTGTCCCTGACTTATTTATCTCGATGGCCGGCCACATCCTTCTATCAGCTAATTTGCGATCTAAATTAACCTCCATATTTCCTGTCCCCTTAAACTCTTCAAAAATGACCTCATCCATCCGGCTGCCGGTCTCGATTAAAGCGGTTGCCATAATGGTAAGACTTCCTCCTTCCTCAACATTTCTGGCTGAGCCAAAGAATCTCTTAGGTTTCTCCAGAGCAGTGGATTCTAACCCCCCAGTCATAATCTTGCCCGTATGGGGAACGAGAACATTATAGGCTCTGGCCAATCTGGTGACGCTGTCCAGGAGAATAACCACATCTTTCTTATACTCCACCAGATGTTTTGCCTTTTCTAAGACCATCTCCGCCACCTGAATATGCCGACTTGGAGGCTCATCAAATGTAGCGCTAATCACCTCGCCCTTCACCGAACGCTGCATTTCGGTAACCTCTTCCGGTCTCTCTCCCACTAAAAGCACAATAAGAATAACCTCGGGATTATTGATGGCGATGCTGTTGGCTAACTTCTGCAATAGCACCGTTTTGCCTGTTCTGGGAGCAGCTACAATCAGACCACGCTGACCTTTGCCTATGGGAGTGATGAGATCCATTGTTCGCATTGAGATTTCCTCTGGTTTCGCCTCTAAGATGAAACGCTCATCGGGATAAAGGGGAGTGAGATTTTCGAAAAGGATTTTATCTCTGGCTATCTCTGGATTTTCAAAGTTTATTGCCTCTACCTTGAGAAGGGCGAAGTATTTTTCACTCTCCTTTGGTGGTCGGATTTGGCCGGCTATTGTATCACCGGTGGCTAAATGAAATCTCTTGATTTGGGAGGGGGAGACGTAAATGTCGTCAGGACTGGGAAGATAATTATAGTTAGCCGACCTCAAGAAACCAAAACCATCCAGATGGGTTTCTAATACCCCTTCTCCAAAAAGGAGTCCATTCCTCTCTGTCTGCGCTTGCAGAACCTTAAAGATCAATTCCTGCTTTTTCAAGCCACTGATCCCCTCAACTTTCAGACTACGGGCTCTTTTTTGTAACTGGGGAATGGTAAATCTCTTTAATTCCGTGATATTTAATTCTTCAGTCATTTTTCTCCATTTTTTAACTCTTTTTCACAGAGATGTCATTGCGAGGAGTCCGCCACTGAATCTTTGGCGGACGACGTGGCAATCTCTTTGAGATTCCTCGTTCCACTCGGAATGACACTTCGTGTCAATTCCTGATAGATTTTTTTTACCTGTTTTCTTGTCTCCTCTTTTGTGCCATTATTATTGATAATAAGCTCTGCCCTTCTTTCCTTTTCCTGCAAAGGGATCTGACTCTTCATCCGCTTCAGAATCTCTTCCTTTTTGAATTTTCCGAGAGATACCATCCTTTTTAAAATAAGATTTTTTTTGGCCGATACTACCAAGATCTTATCCGCTAACTGGGTCGCTCTTGCTTCAAATAAAAGGGGCGCCTCCACCACCACTAAAGGAGATCTTATATTTGATACTCCCTTTTTAATTCTATTTATCACCTCGGGATGGATAATTTTCTCTAATTGCTTTCTTTTCTGGGGATTGGCAAAAACTATTTTGCCCAATTTTTTTCGATTGACGGTGCCAAAATTTCTTTTAACTTTGAGCGCAAGAGGAGTATCTTTTGATTTTAATAAGGTATGCACTATCTCATCTGCATCGAGGACCTTTGCTCCTAACTCTTTGAAGGTTTTAGCAACAAAACTTTTTCCCGAACCAAAGGTTCCCGTAATCCCTAAAATAACCATTGAATTTTAACTACAGATTAATCCCAGTAGTCGCCGAGTTTACTCGGCGGCAAAGTAAACTTTGCCACTACAATGATCTGTATCTATCCGTGGTTACAACTTCGTGGTAAGTTTCTTACGTTCCCAATTTCCAAGAGGAAAGGTAGGTTTTCTGTTCCTTTGTTAAGGTATCAATCTTAACACCAAGCGATCTCAATTTAAGAGAGGCGATCTCCGCATCAATTTCTTTGGGCACAGGATAGACCATTTTTGCCAATTTTCCCTCAGATTTTTTTAGATATTCTACTGCCTTTGCCTGGTTGGCAAAACTCATATCCATCACTGTGGGTGGATGGCCTTCTGCTCCTGCTAAATTTAAGAGTCGACCTTCAGCAAGGAGAAAAAGCCGGCAATCTTTAGAAACCTGGTATTCCTCCACCCCTTCCCTGGGTCTCGTTTTTCTCTTAGAAAGGCTCTCTAAGGACGGAATATCGATTTCCACATTGAAATGACCGGAATTTCCTAAGATTGCGCCATCCTTCATTAGTTTAAAGTGCTCTTTTCTAATAACATTTTTATCTCCGGTAGTGGTGATGAAGATATCCCCGAGCTTAGCCGCTTCTTTGATTGGCATTACAGAATAGCCATCCATTACTGCCTCCAGTGCCCTTAAAGGATCCACTTCGATGATAATTACATTCGCACCCATTCCCTTTGCTCGCAGTGCTACCCCTCTTCCACACCAACCGTAGCCACAGACAACGAAGGTCTTTCCAGCAATAAGAACGTTTGTTGTCCGCAGGAGTCCATCAATGGTGGACTGACCTGTACCATAACGATTATCGAATAGATGTTTGGTGTTGGCATCATTAACCGCAATGACCGGAAAGCGTAAAAGACCGTTTTTCTCCAGACTTCTCAGCCGATGGATTCCTGTAGTCGTCTCTTCTGTCCCCCCAATAATATTAATTTTTTCTTCTTTATGCGCTGTCGAAACAAGATCGGCTCCATCATCCATAAGTAGTTGAGGCTGATAACTTAAAACTCTTCTGATATGGGAGTAATAATCTTTAGCGGTCTCGCCACGATGAGCAAAAACATGTATCCGGTTCTTCACTAAAAAAGCGGCCACCATATCATTGGTACTCAATGGATTTGAAGCACAAAGGTAGACTTCTGCTCCGGCCATCTTAAGGGTACCAGCAAGATTGGCCGTTTCAGCGGTAATATGAAGGCATGCCCCTACTCTTAATCCGGCCAAGACCCTATTCTTAGAGAAGTCCTTCTTGATTGAGGCAAGTACCGGCATCTGGTTGGCTGCCCATTCAATCAATAATTTTCCCTTACTCGCTAACCCTAAATTCTTTATTTCATAGTCAAATTTCATTTTTGTAGATTGTCATTCCTGTGCAAACAGGAATCCAAGATTCCCGCTTACTAATTGCGGGAAGGACAATAATAGTTACAAATATTTTTTGAAAATTTCTATGGCATCTTTCTTTTCCCAGGGGAAGCCTTCCTCCTCCCGGCCAAAATGTCCATAACAGGCAGTTTTCTTATAGATGGGCAAAAGAAGATTCAAATGTTTAATGATTCCGGCCGGGGAGAGATCGAAATTCTCCCTGATGATTTCTGTTAATTTCTCCTCAGGGATCTTCCCTGTCCGTTTTGTATTTACCATAATCGAGACCGGTTCTGTCTTTCCAATTACATAGGCAATCTGAATCTCACACCGAGAAGCAATTTTTGCGGCAACAATATTTTTTGCCAGATATCGGGCAAAATAGGAAGCAGATCTATCTACCTTGGTAGGATCCTTTCCGGAAAAACAGCCTCCGCCATGGCTACCCACACCCCCATAGGTATCCACAATAATCTTTCTTCCGGTGACCCCGGTATCTGCCTGAGGTCCCCCAACAACGAAACTTCCTGTCGGATTAACATAGATTTTTAAATCCTTCTCAATGAGAGAGGTCGGGATGATATATTTAACGACAGAGGAAATCAGATCATCCCTGATTCTTTCCTGTTTGATTCCGGGATTATGTTGGGCAGCAAGTACTACGCCATCCACTCTTCTTGGTTTTCCACTCTCATAAAGGACAGTAACCTGGGACTTTCCATCGGGTCGCAGATAATCAAGAATCTTTTTCTTTCTTACTTCTGCCAATCTTTTTACCAATTTATGTGCGAGCATAATTGGCAAGGGCATCAACTCTTCTGTCTCATCGGTAGCGTAACCAAACATCATTCCCTGGTCCCCTGCTCCCCCCTTATCCACACCGAGAGCAATATCCAGGGACTGTTCCTGAATAGAAGTAATCACTGAACTTGCCTCACCATTAAAGCCAA
>DAOVGU010000194.1 GCA_030672255.1 bacterium | reverse complement strand
AGCATCCTCATCCTTAAAGTTTTCCATTTTCACCTTGATAATCTCATCGGTGTCATAAAGGATGATTTGATTATGGGAATTACGTCTGATATTTATCTTTTTCTCCTTCATCTTATGCTGGGTAACTACAATATCTCGACTATCTCCGATATAAAGTTTCATCTCTTCATCTATCGGGGTGAACTCTATTCGGTCTTCGCCAAGGAAGATATTGCCTCCATAGCCATCGTCCTGAAAGATGCGGACCCTTCCGTCCCATAAAGCAAATTTTCCTAATCCTGATTCTTTATCATTCTTTATTAGATAGTGAACCGGAATGCCCACATTTTCCCTCATCTGCTGAGGGTCCCAGGGAAGTTTAACGCTATCGAAGGTAAAGGTCTTTTCAATATCTACTTTCTTTTTTTCAAAAAAGAGCATCTGTTTAGTCTCTTCATGCTGAATCGATTTCTTGAAGATTTCGCCATAGTCCAGTTGGATATTGGCAAGAGAGAAGTCTTCTCCAGAGAAGTTTCTCAGAACCAAAAAGGATTTCATGTCCACTGAATTTTCTTCTCTATCAGCAATCGCTTTGTAAGTAACTAAACGGTCAATTCCCGAGAGAAGGTAACTGATTCTAATCCTTTCCTCTGAGGCTTTTGGAGTTGCGATCTGCCAGACTAAAGCAGCCTCATTGGGAGGGTAACTCATGCTGAGCAATTTGACCTTATCCGGATGAGAAAGAATCTTAATCCGGATGGAATCCGAATCTATCCTCACCCCTTTCCAGGAAAAGTCCACCTGATTAATGCCCTTCTGAAGAGCCAGAGTTCTTTCTTCTTCCACTAAGGTAGCTGCCGGATTATCTAAACGAATGATTACATCTTCCCTCTCTGGCAAAGCAACCAATTTGATGCGGGCTTCTGCGATAGAAGTGGCTAGACCCAGAAAAACCAAAATGAATAAAATTTTTTTCATCGTCGCTCCTTTGCCTGATTAGACAGCAAAAAATGAAAGGTGTTCCTTTCTGGTGGGTTATCCTTTACCCTCTTTTTTCCAATGTCTTTAAGAAAGTCTCTACTACCTCCGGGTCAAATTGTGTCCCGGTATTTTTTTTAATTTCTTCTATTGCCTCTTCGGTAGTAAGAGGTCCTCGATAGGGTCGTTCAGAAGTCATCGCATCAAAGCTATCTGCTACAGCGAGAATGCGGGGCAACAAAGGTATCTCTTCTCTTTTTAATCCATTAGGATAACCTTCTCCATCAAATCTTTCATGATGGTGTCTGATAGAAGGGAGGCATCTTTCCAAAAATTCCAGGGGCTCAAGCATCTCTGCTCCTTTCACGGGATGCAATTTTATCTCCGCCATCTCGGCAACGGTCAATTTAGCCGGTTTCCTGAGAATCACGTCGCTAACCGCTATTTTCCCTATATCATGTAATCTTCCTGCTAATAGGAGAGTTTTAATTTCTTCCTCAGAAACTCTCATTTGTTTCGCAATCTTTACCGCATACTGGGTGACTCTTTCGGAATGACCTCGGGTATAGTGGTCCCGGGCCTCTACCGCTAAGGCTAATGCCCTTATCGTAGCAAGATAATTTCTTTGAATATTCTCGTATAACTGCGCATTTTCAATGGCGGCAACAATATGGTCGGCAAAGGAGGAAAAAAGAGCTGTCTCCTCCCCGGTAAATTTATGAATAGTTTTAGTGTATACGGTAATGACTCCGATAGATTTCTCTTTGGAAATAAGAGGAACGGAAAGTAAGGAGCATAGTCCATCCTGGTAGATATAATCAGTAAATTTCATTCGCTTATCTTTTTTGAGATCCGCTACGGCTATTGGTTTGCCAAATTTAACCACCCGGCCGGCAATACTTTCTCCAATTTTTAAAGGACCTTTTTTAACATGGTCTTTACTCAAACCATATCTACCACGGGAAACTAATTCCTGCTTTTCTTCATTCAAAAGCCTTAAAGAGCAAACATCAGCATTCATGATGTTGACCGCCTTTTCCACAATAAGTTTAATCCTCTTCTCCAGATCTAAAGTGGAGACCAGCGCTTTACCAATCTCCAAAAGGGTACTAAGTTGAGTAACCTTCTTCCTCAGCTCCTCTCCTGTCTCATCTAATTTCTCTGCGCTATAAGTGAGCTGTTGGGTGGATTTAGCGCTCTTTTCCTTAAGTTCTCGTTGGATCTGGATTTCCTTTTTTCGAGCTGCTTGCTTGAAATGAAGCAAAAAGGTAACTAAAACTAAAACTGCTGTTAGGAGAAAAAAGTTTATGATAATAGATAAGATCATTTTTCTTTCTTCATCTCAATTGCTTTAAAGGGGCATTCGCTAGCGCAAATGCCGCAGCCTTTGCAATAACGATAATCGATTCCTATCATCTTTTTATCCTTCACCATAATCGCGCTATCCGGACAGTAAACCCAGCAGAAGAGACAACTTTTACATTTCTTTTCATCCCAGATAGGTTTCTTGCTTCTCCAATCTCCTGTCTCAAAATTAAGACTGCTGCCAGCCTCCAAAAAGTCGCCTGAAGGAAGTTCCTTCCAGCCCAATTTTCGCTTAATCTTCACTTTACCTCCTTATAGGCGCGTTCAATTGCTCTTATATTCCCCTCAATTACCTCTGGTTTATGTCTGAACTTCTCCTGCAATTTTGCTCTTGTCTTCTCCAGAACTTCCTTTAGATCAAGGAATTTGATTATCTTAATCAAAGCGCCCATCATCGGTGTATTGGGCATCTCCCTGCCAATTGTCTCGCGCGAAATCTTAGAAGCATTTAGAGTAAATACCTTTCCTTTAAATCCCAAACTTTCCTTAATTACCGAAGGCTCCTTCTCACTATTGACAATGAGAGTACCTTCATCAGAAAGCCCTCTAACAACATCAACCGTCTCCATCAGGGAAGAGTCAAGGACAACTACAACATCCGGTTTCTCCACCCCGCAGTGTAAGGTAATCGGTTGAGAACTTATGCGGTTGAACGACTGGATGGGAGCGCCCATCCTTTCCGGTCCATACTCAGGAAAGGCCTGAATATACTTGCCTGAGGCCACGGCCACCCCTCCCAGAAGAAGGGCCACTGTTTTCGCCCCCTGTCCTCCACGACCGTGCCAGCGAATTTCAAACAAATCCTTCATCGCCTAACATCTCCTTTACTCTCCCAAGAACATTTTCAATTTTCACTAATTCTGTCTTTTTCTCCCTGCGCAGTTTTAATTCTACCTTGCCGTTTTTTAATTCTTTACCAACTACTATCCGAAGAGGAATACCTAAAAGGTCACCATCCTTAAACCTCACTCCCGGACTGAGCATCCGGTCATCCATTATAACATCAATACTATTTTTTTGTAAAGATTGATAAAGGTTCTCGGTCGTCTCTTTAATCTCTTTCTCCTCCATATTCATTGGAAGCAGGAGCACCGAATAAGGACAGACCGAAAACGGCCAGATAATTCCATCCTTATCATAATTTCCTTCAATTATTGCCGCCATCAACCGGGAAATGCCAATTCCGTAACAGCCCATAATCATCGGTTTCGTTCTTCCATCCTTATCGAGGAAAAATAACTTTAATTTCTTGCTGTATTCATCCCCCAACTTAAAAATATGTCCCACCTCCAGTTCCTTGCATTCCCCTTCGGCGATAAATTCCTGAGAAAACTTACCTCCCATTACCCCTGAATCTGCTTCCTGGATCTGACATCTTATACCGCAGCGGTTAAAGATAGAGTGATAGGCTTGAAGCATTTCTTCGTAATTCCTGTCCAGTCCCTGTTTATCCTTATCAAAACTGTAGGCATCTTTCATCAGAAATTCACGCGCCCGCACTACGCCAAATCTTGGTCTGACCTCATCCCGGAATTTTGTCTGAATCTGATAAAGGATAAGGGGTAACTCCTTCCAGGAGTGGATGTGTCTTCTCACCAGATCGATGATTACCTCCTCATGGGTTGGGCCTAAAAACATCCTTCGCTTGTGCCGGTCAATAAAGTTA
>DAOVGU010000081.1 GCA_030672255.1 bacterium | reverse complement strand
AACTTAAAGCAGTCTATGATTGACAAAAGATTTGTTCAAAGAAAATTAAGCCTTATTCAGCAAGACCTGCAAAAATTAACTATTTTGAAAGGGCTCACTTTTGAAGAGATCGCTAAAGATTTTTTTAAATACAGTACTCTTAAATTGGTCTTAATGGAGATAATCGGTCGGGCAATTGATATTAATGAACACCTAATTGCTGAGCAGGAAGGTGCAGATGTTAAAACACCTTTGACCTACCGGGAAACCTTTCTCATTTTGGGCGAGAGCGATATCCTGCCCAAAAAATTTGCCCAAGAGATTGCAGAAAGCACTGGCTTTCGTAATGCTATTGTTCACGATTATAACAATTTAGATAAATACATCATTTACACGACCATTGATGAAGCTATTCACCAATATACTGAATACTGCGAATACATCCTAACTTTCCTCTCTTCCTTTTGACACCATCATGGAGAAACATCCCTATATCGGGCAGCCTTTCCTATGATCTAAACCGCTACCATAATCTCAATACAAGTGAAATCGCTAATTGAAGATTTTTGAACTGCCAAAGGTTTAGCCTTCACCACACATTTGCAGCTATTCTCCCTATCACTACCACTCAGTCTGCTAAAATCGTCCAAACCCCAGAATAACAGGAAGTAGGAACCGACGGTCAAGAAAAGAGGGAGAGAATTTTGGCAAGGGCGGGTTTGATCTCTTTGCGAGGAAGAACCAAATCAATCATCCCATGCTTAAAGAGGAACTCACTTCTCTGAAAACCTTTAGGCAATTTCTGGCGGATGGTCTGCTCAATCACCCGGGGTCCGGTAAAGCCAATTAAAGCTCCAGGTTCCGCGATAATGATATCTCCCAAGAGGGCATAACTGGCCGCTACGCCGGCCATGGTGGGATCGGTAAGCAGGGAGATATAAAGGATACCTGCCTTTTTTAGCTTTCCGATGGCCGAGGCGGTCTTGGCCATCTGCATTAAGGAAAACATACCTTCTTGCATCCTTGCCCCCCCTCCACCGGCCGCTATGGAAAGGAAGGGAATTTTTTTGGCTATTGCGCTCTCGGCGGCGCGGGCAATCTTTTCTCCCGCAACTGAACCCATGCTGCCCATAATGAAGCGGGAATCGGAAACCGCCAGAACGACTGGATAGCCAGAGAGTTTGCCCTCGCCGGTAACCACCGCCTCGGAAAGTCCTGTCTTCTCTCTTGCCTCTTTTAATTTCTCCTTATAGGGTTGTTGGGAATGAAAATCAAGGGGGTCAGCTGAGAAAATCTCTTTATTGGTCTCCTGAAAGGAGTTCTCGTCTAAGGTAAGATTGATGCGCTCTTTGGCAGTGAGCCTGAAATGATATTCGCACTTCGGACAGACTTTAAGGTTCTCTATTAATATTTTTTTATAGATGACCTTACCGCAATCATCGCACTTCTCCCAGAGGTCCTTCTTGATCTCCCTTTTTTCCCTTATTGGCAGGACCGCGTACTTCCTTTTCTTAAACCAGACCATAGTTCTCCAGCACCTTCTTTAGTTTTTCCTTTTTCTCCTCGCTCATCTCAGTTAAGGGTAACCGTAACCCCGGCTCAATGAGTTTCATTAAACCAAGGGCCGTTTTCACCGGAATAGGGTTGGTCTCCAGAAACATTACCCGGCAGAGCGGAAAGAGCTTTAAATGCAATTTCCTTGCCTCCCCAATCTTTCCCTCCTGGTATTTATGCACCAATCTTGCCACTCTTTTTGGGGCGATGTTAGCCACCACCGAGACAACCCCGGCCCCGCCAACGGAAAGAATAGGCAAAGTCAGGGAATCATCTCCGGAAAGAACTGTAATCTCACAGAGAGAAAGAATCTCGCTTACTTGATTAAGGCTGCCGCTGGCCTCCTTGATACCAACAATATTTTTTATTTTGGAAAGCTCAGCCACGGTCTCGGGGAGAATGGAAATGCCGGTTCGCGAGGGAACATTATAAAGGATAATTGGAATATTAACAGCGCCTGCCACCTTTTGATAATGAAGGAAAAGCCCTTTTGGGGTGGGCTTATTGTAGTAAGGGGTAATGAGAAGAGCGGCGTCGGCTCCTGCCTGCCGGGCATATTTCGTCAACTCTATTGCCTCGGCCGTTGAGTTGGAACCAGTTCCTGCAATAACCGGAATTCTTTTCTTTACCAAATCCACCGTAAGAGAAATCATATGCTTTTGTTCTTCCATAGAAAGGGTTGCAGCCTCTCCGGTGCAGCCACAGGGTAAAATGCCATCCGTCCCATTTTTAATCTGAAATTCAATTAATTCTTCTAAAACCTTCTCGTCAATTTTGCCATTTTTAAATGGTGTTACCAAAGCGACAATTGACCCTTTAAACATAAAGCCCTCCATTTAGTGTTGTCATTCCTGCCCCTGCTTACTGCCTGCAGGGGTAAACTTAGCAGGAATCTTGATTATCTGGCTCTAAACTTAATATTCTTCACTTCTGGTATAATCTCCTTTAATCTGGTCAGAATTCTTTTTTTCTCCATTAAAAGATGGGAAAGGTGGGGTGAGCTATCAACCAGGATATGCAAAATTCCTTTTTTAACTTCCTTAATCCTGGTATGCGCTGCCGTCTCCTCTCCAACCAGAGAGCTCCAGAGATCAACAATATCCTTCCGGCTCGGGACCCCTCTTGCTCTTATCGGCTTCCCTTTAACTATCTTCTCAATTACACCCGGAATAATCTCTCCAATTCTTTTGGGGTCAGGTCTCAACATTTGACATTTTTTTGCTAATGTCTTTAACGGGATGCGGGGTTCTCTCGACTACGCAAAGTCAACTATCGGAATTGGGCGCTTGGCAGCAAAGCTCTTTTGGTGAAGCTTAATACGCTCAATTTCGTGAAGTGTCTCCGCTTCCAGATAACTTTCCCCACAGCGAGAACAAACCACCACAGGGATGTTCTCTATAAGCAGAAAATCCTTCCCCTTCCCATAGACTCTGGTAATCCTGCGAATACGTGCACCCTGTTTTCCACAAATTTCACATACCATCTGGTTTTCTCCTCTCATTCTACATTTTATGGCACATATACCGTGATGACAACCAACTTGCCCGTTGGGCTCAATTTGGCAATCACCTCAACTTCACTACCAGCAATCGCTTGTCCTTTTATACGGTATTTCCACTCCGCAGTCACTTTATCCTTCTGACGTTCTATTGTCTTTCCGGTAAGAATACCGCGTTCAACATCATAGATAGTCAAGCCATCGTCGTTCATCTCTTCTTCGGCATGGAGTGTCATCACATAATGCCGTTTACGAATTTTGTCCCTCAGATCCTTCAAAATTCGCTCGAACACAGTTTATCTATCCTCCCATCTTGTTGTCAATTTTTCTCGGTTCGGTAATGTTTCTAACGTCCAGCGTTATCTGAACTTGGCGTTTTCGTTCGTTCTCGAAATGCAAACTTGGCCAAACGTCTCCCACCTAAAATCAAGTATCCTCCAATAATTAAGAACACAATAGCGCTGATAATACCTGACCAGAGATAGGGGCCTTGGTACCTCCATGCCAGATTGGCTAGAAGTTTGACCAATTCCGGGATACCCCTAATTAGGCATACAACACCAATGATTCTCAAGGATAGCATAAAAACAGGTTTCCCCCACTGGCTTGCACCTAAAGCTGAAATTAATCTCGGTTATATTTCCTCTCGCTAATCTGCGTTAATCAGTGAAATCTGTGGTTACGTTTTTGTGTTTTCTTTTATTTCGTGCTTTCGCGGTAAATCCATTGAGATTGCCACGTCGTCCGCCTGAGGCGGACTCCTCGCAATGACAGCATAACCGTTTTTATCATTCTGTTTTTACGGGCATAAGGATGTATTTGTATTCCTCCTCGGTGTCGGGTCGAATAAGCGCCGGTTTTAAGGGATCGGAAATTCCCACAATTACGTTCTCGGCCTCTAAATTTTTCAAGACATCCAGGACATAGACAGGGTTGAAGGAAATGGCTATTTTCTCACCAGAATATTCAACCGGGATCGGTTCTCTGGCCTCGCCTGCTTCCGGGGTATTAATGGAGACAACTATTTCCTGGGGGATAAGATCAAATCTTATTGAGCTATGCCGTTCTGTGGTGAGGAGGCTAATGCGTCTTACCGCAGCGATCAACTTCTCCCTTCCCACCCTGACCCCCTTTAACTCCTCGGAGGGAAAGGCAACCTCATAGCTGGGAAACCGGCCTTCAATAAGCTGAGAGATAATAAGCAGACTCGCGGTCTTAAATATAATCTGATTAGGGCTGATGGTAACCTCAACCTCTCCTTCCTCGGCCAAACATTTCTCCAGCTCATCGATTAACTTTAGAGGTAAAATTAAGTCCGTCTCCGTAGGTGAGGAATAGGGTTTCTTGATATAGGCAAGCCTTCTGGTATCGGTTCCTACCAAAACCAAACTATCCTTTTTTAACCTAAAAAGCAGTCCTCGTAGATAGGCCCTCGTCTCATCAGGGGCGACAGAGAACTTTGTTTTCTTTAACATTCGCTTTAAAACCCCTTGCTTCATTTTCAGAACCGCCCCTTTCTTAACTTTGGGCAGGCCAGGGAATTCCTCTACTTTTAACCCGGGTAAGGTAAATACGATATTACCAACCGTCACCTTAGTTTTTTCGGTTTTCTCCTTAACAATATTAATTTCTGATCCTAGAGGTAATTCCCGGATGATACTGAAAAACCTTCTCCCCGGCACAAGGAGACTACCTTTTCTTTTTGTTTCACAAGGGATTACTACCCTCATTGTCAACTCTAAGTCGGTAGCGGTCAAAAACAGTTTATTATCTTCTGTCTCCAAAAAAATATAGGAAAGGGCAGCAAGTGTGGGTCTCGGGCCAATAATCCCCACAATCCCTTGTAACCCATCTAAAAGATCATTTCTTTTAACGCCTATCCCCATTTTATTTCTCCTTTTTTATCTCTCTATCTTTTCCTTTATTTTTAATAATAGTAATAATATTAATAACTAATATTTATAGTCATAAGAACGTTCATTTAGTTAATAAAAACTACAAACATAGAAAATCCATATCCAATATGAACTTTAAAATGATTAGTTAATTTAAAAAATATCTAAAAACTGTCACTAATTTGTGAAATACCTTAATTTCTCTTAACCTTTAACCTTCAACCGTTTTTATCCCTCTTTAACCCTATCTACCAACTTTTCAATTTCTTCCTTAAAATAGAGATCCTTCTCCACTATTTTTTCAATCTTTTTACAGGCATAGATAATGGTGGCATGGTCCTTTCCTCCAAAACTATCGCCGATCTGGGGCAGTGAATTATCGGTTAACCTCCTGGCTAAATACATCGCAATCTGCCGGGGCAGAATGAATGATTTAATTCTTCTTCTTCCTTTAAGATCAGAGATATGGAGATTAAAATTTTCTGCAACCTTCTCTAAAATAGTCTCTACAGTAATAGGTTTTTGAGGAGCCTCTGCAATAATATCCTTTAATACTTCCTTGGCAAATGGAAGATCTATTGTTTTCGCAAAAAGGGAACTGCAGGCAATAAGTTTGGTAAGCGCACCCTCCAATAAACGAATATTATTTTTTATCCTTTCGGCAATAAACTCTATTACCTCCTCATCAAAATTTACCCTTTTTATCTCCATCTTTTTCTTTAAAATAGCAATTCTCGTCTCTAAATCCGGGGGCTGGATATCCGCGACAAGTCCCCACTCAAAACGGCTTACCAATCGCTTCTCCAAGGCAGCGATCTCCTTGGGAGGCCGGTCTGAGGAGATTACCACCTGTTTATGGTTATCGTAAAGGGCATTAAAGGTATGGAAGAATTCCTCCTGAATCCTTTCCTTGCCGGCAAGGAAATGGATGTCGTCAAGCAGGAGAACATCAAGGTTGCGAAACCTGTTTCTAAAGGTGTTGGTTGTGCGATTCTGAATGCTGTCGATATACTGGTTGACAAACTTTTCACTGGGAAGGTAGCTTACGCGATATTCACCGCGCTCCTTGATAAAATGACCGATTGCCTGCATCAGATGAGTCTTTCCCAATCCTACTAATCCATAGATGAAGAGCGGATTGTAGGCGGTGCCAATTGATTGTCCCACAGCAAGAGCAGCAGCATGCGCCAGCCTGTTGGAACTTCCCACGACAAAGTTATCGAAGATAAAGTTGGGGTTAAGCCCGGAGTGGTCAACCCTCGCTTCCTTTCCGCGGAAACTCTGGGTCGTCTGTCTGGCGGCAGGCGGGATAGAAACCAGTTCTTTAAGGTAATCTTCCGGGAGGAAAAATTCAATGGAAATGTCCTTCCTCACAACCGCGGAAACGGCTCTTTTGATCAGGAGAAGGTAATGCTCCTTTACCCAGTTTTTAAAGAAGGTATCCGGAACCTCTAATGTTATCGCCTCATCGGTGAAGGAGAAGACCTTTATTGGTAGAAACCAGAGCTTGAAGGACCTGGGATCAACCTCTTTTTTGATAATGCCCAGAGCCTTCTCCCAGATATTCACCGCATCTTTATTCATTGTTTTGTAGGGCATCAATTATGATTGCCCCTGATTGAATCTATCAGGGGCAAAGATTAACCCCTTAAAAAAGCTATGTCTGGCAATGATTTTTCGAAATCAACACTACTTTTACTTACTTGGTTTGGAGAAAGATCGAGAAGAGAAATGCTCCTTTATTCACAAAAAGTTCTCACTAATTAACAGCTTATCCACAGGGTTATTTTCTTCCACAGCAGTGCTTATATTTTTTGCCACTGCCGCAGGGGCAGGGTTCGTTGCGCCCGATTTTTCTTCCTTCCCGGCGATAAGGAACCGGTTTGGCGGCTGGCTCTGCAGGGGACGGAGAAGCTTGAGGAACCACTGCTGCCTTCTCTCCTTTGCTAACCAGAACCTTCTCGTCAAAGGAACCAACCTCAGAATGCACAAAGGAGATCGGCATTTCTGCTCCTCTTGCTTCCTCTTCAGAGATGGCCTCAAGTTTAAACAGGTAATTTACCACCTCTTCCCGGATGGCATCATTCATCTGACTGAAGAGAAGGTAACTTTCCTGCTTATAGGCAACGACCGGATCGTGCTGACCGTAGGCGCGCAGCCCAATCCCTTCGCGAAGATTGTCCATATCATAGAGATGGTTCTTCCAGCGGTTATCGATTACCTGGAGGAGAACGGTGTGCTCAAGATTGTCCATCAATTCCTTTCCCAAGCGCTCCTTTTTCTCCTCGTAAGCAGTTTCTACCTTGCTCAAGAGAGATTCCTTTGTATTTTCTCGGTAGAGCTCTGGATTTTTCTCATCCAATCGCTCTGGTGTAAAGGAAAGGCGAAAGGCGAGATTGACCCATTTGCTCAATTCGCCCAGGTCCCATTCCCCTGGTTTAACCTCGGGATTGAGATAGCGAGCGATTCCGCTTTCTACCTCTTCAATTAGAAGGTTGTGAATATATTCGCTGATGTCTTCTCCCTCTAAGATCGACCTTCTTAAATTATAGACAACGGTTCTTTGTTCATTCATCACATTATCAAAGTCAACTAACTGCTTTCTGATTTCGAAGTTCCTCCCCTCCACTCGTCTTTGCGCATTTTCAACGGCTCGGGTAATTAAGGGGTGCTGGATCTCCTGGCCCTCGGGTAACCTCTCCATAATTCCCTTCAGTCTTTCTCCTCCAAAGATGCGCATCAGGTCATCCTCTAAGGCAAGGTAAAATCGAGAACTTCCTGGATCCCCCTGCCTTCCGGCACGCCCCCGCAATTGATTGTCAATCCTTCTCGCCTCATGACGCTCTGAGCCAGTGGTATGCAGACCTCCCATCTCTGCGATACCTTCGCCGAGAACGATGTCGGTTCCTCTACCGGCCATATTTGTGGCGATGGTAACGGCATACTTTTGCCCGGCCTTGGCAATAATCTTTGCCTCCATCTCATGATATTTGGCATTTAAAACCTGATGAGGAATCCCTTTTCTTTCCAAGAGCCGGCTTAATCTTTCATTCTTTTCAATGGAAGGCGTTCCTACGAGGATGGGGCGACCTTTCTTGTGGAGTTCCTCAATCTCTTTAACGATAGCAGCATACTTCTCCTTTTCGCTCTTATAGATAAGATCAGGATAATAATAGCGGATTAATGGTTTATTAGTGGGAATAACCACCGTATCCAGTTTATAGATCTCCTGAAATTCGGCGGCTTCGGTGAAGGCGGTTCCGGTCATGCCGGCCAATTTTTTATAAAGTTTGAAGTAGTTCTGGAAGGTGATCGTGGCCAATGTCTGATTCTCATTTTCTATTTTTAACCCCTCCTTGGCCTCAATCGCCTGATGAAGTCCATCGCTCCAGCGCCTTCCCGGCATTAATCTGCCGGTAAATTCGTCAACAATAATAACCTTGCCATCCTTGACCATATACTCATCATCCCTTCGGAAAAGGGGAGAATGGGCACGCAGCGCCTGATTGATATGGTGAACCAGCTCCATATGCTGATTATCGTAAAGATTTTTTACCCTGAGTAACTCCTCACATTTTTTTACCCCAATCTCGGTGAGGGTGACGGTCTGACTTTTCTCATCGAGGAGATAATCTGTCTTGGAATCAAGTCTGGGAATGACTCTGTCAATCTTATAATAAAGTTCGGTTGACTCCTCCGCCGGTCCGGAGATAATTAAAGGGGTTCTTGCCTCGTCAATCAGAATGGAATCAACCTCATCAACAATGGCAAAATGAAGCTCCCTCTGCACTCTATCCTCGGCCCTTATCGCCATATTATCCCGAAGATAGTCAAAGCCAAACTCATTATTTGTGCCATAGGTGATATCAGAATTATAAGCCTTTTGTCTTTCTGTGGTGGGCAGATCATGCTGGATTACCCCCACCGATAGTCCCAAGGATTCATAGATTGGCCCCATCCATTCCCGGTCCCTTTTAGCTAAATAGTCATTGACCGTCACCAGGTGGGCGCCCTTTCCTTTCAGAGCAATAAGGTAAAGGGGAAGGGTAGCAACGAGGGTCTTTCCCTCTCCGGTAGCCATCTCGGCAATCTTCCCCTGAAAAAGGATGATTCCTCCTAAAATCTGCACATCAAAGTGCCGCATATTAACCTTCCTCTTTGCCACCTCCCTGACGATAGCAAATGCTTCAGGCAGGATTTCTTCTATGCTCGCACCCTGGGAAATTTTTTCCTTGAATTCCGGGGTTTTAGCAGCTAACTGGGAATCAGAAAGTTTGCTTATTTGCGGTTCAAGCTCATTAACCCTTGCCAAGAGAGGCAAAAGGTTCTTGATAACCCTTTCCGAGCGGGTGGAAACGAATTTCCAGAAAAACCCCCTTCTCTGCTTCTTTGCCTCGAGAAGAATATTCTTAAATCTTTTTTGTGGTTTTTCCTTCTTCATTTATATGTATCCTTCTCCCGCCGTTTTATTCTTACAATATAGACCTCTCGGGATTTCTTGTCAACCTGATATAGGACCCTATATGGTCCAACCCTAATCCTGTATCCTCCTCGAGCAGTTAATTTTTCACTTCCATAAGGAAGGGGATTGGTTTCGAAGGAGAGGATGATTTCTCTGATTCTCCGGTAGATTTTGGTGTATTCATTCTCGGTTTGTTTTTTGAGTTTGGTTATGTCTCTCTGGGCTGAGGGGATAATGCGCACACGATACATTAATCTATTTCCTTGAGGAACTCTTTGAAGTCTACCGCATCTTTAGCTTCATAAGCAAGTCTATCAAATTCTGCAATGTCCGATAGGTCTTCCATTTTTGAGCGCAAAGCCTCTTCTACGAAGAAACTTGACTTTATCCCGCGTACCTTACAAAACCTTTTTACCCTCTCCAATAAAGTTGGAGAAAGCCTTACCGTATACCCAACCTTTTGCATTTTATTTTCACCCCTTATAGATTACATTGGATTACATTGTAATTATACCTCAGAGATTTCCGTTTGTCAACCTTTTCAGCGAACCTAAAAGGTTCGCACTACGTAAAACTAAATGTAGTGCGAGGCTTCAGCCTCGCTAATTTAAACAAATCTTCAGCATTTTTGCTCGTTACCTCTCCCAATTTTTCTAAAGCCACACCTTTGATCCTGGCCAATTCCTCTGCGGTATAGATTAAGAAGGATGGTTCGTTTCTCATTCCTCTTTTGCTCTGCGGAGGAAGATAAGGGCAGTCCGTCTCCAGAAGCATTCTTCTTAGAGGGATTTCCCTTGCCACCTCTCTTAAGGACTCGTTCTTCTTATAGGTAAGATTCCCGGTAAAGGAGATGTAAAGACCTAAGGAAAGAATTGCTCGCGCAAAATTGATATCTCCAGAAAAGCAGTGCATTACCCCTCTTATTCCCTTTTCTTTAAGAATGGCTAAGGTATCTGGGTTGGCATCGCGATTATGGATAATGACCGGAAGTGCCAGCCTTTCTGCTATGAGAATTTGCTGCTTAAAGGATACTTCTTGAATTTCCTTGGCGACCTTATTGTGGAAATAGTCCAGACCAATCTCGCCGATTGCTACTACCTTTTTCTTTCGGGCAAGCTCCTCCAATCCTGAATAATCTTTGGCCTTCAGGTTATTGGTATTGGTTGGATGGACCCCAACAGTAGCATAACATAAATCCTCTTTTTGGGCAAGATCAATTGCTCTTTTACTCGTTGGCAAGTCCGCTCCAACATTAAGAATAGCGATAATCCCTACGCTTTTAGCCCTTTCAATTACATCTGGATAATCTTCATTAAAATCGGAAAAGTTCAAATGACTGTGGGTGTCAATAAACATGGAGTGCCGAGGGGCAGAATCGAACTGCCGACGCCGGCCTTTTCAGGGCCGCGCTCTACCCCTGAGCTACCTCGGCAAAAAGTGACGTAGTCATTGCGAGGAGCAAAGCGACGAAGCAATCTCATTGGGATTGCCACCCCCGTATTTAGTACGGGGTCGCAATGACATGTGTCAAATAGTAGTCCTTGGGGCGCAATTTGTCAACCAGCGAAGCCTTTCAGTTTTATGGAGAAGTCGGTGGGGCTGGTGCTGGCGGCAAGAGCAGCCTCCTCGCTAACCTGACCACTTTTCACCAGTTCCAGGAGGGCCATATCAAAGGTCTGCATTTCATAGATAGTCTTTCCCTCCTCCATTAATTTTGGAATATCCTGCAATTGGCTTTTGAGAATTTTCTCTTTGATGAGAGCGGTGGAGATCAGGACCTCTACCGCGGGTATCCTCCCGGAACCATCCTTCTTCAAGAGCAGTCTCTGAGAGATAACCGCCACTAAAATTGCGGCAAGTTGCTTGCGCACCTGAGGCTGCTGATTTGGCGGGAAGATATCGATAATCCGGTTGATCGTCTCTACGCTGTTGTTGGTATGTAAGGTGGAAAGGACAAGGTGACCGGTCTCAGCGGCCGAGATGGCAGCTTTTGCCGTGTCCAGGTCCCTCATCTCCCCAATCAGGATAACATCCGGGTCCTGCCTGAGGATATAGCGCAGGCTGGAAGCAAAGGATTTGGTGTCGGTGCCAATTTCTCTCTGGGTAACGATAGATTTTTTGTCCTGGTGAAGAAATTCAACTGGATCCTCAATGGTGATGATGTGCTTAGCAAAATTTGTATTGATGTAGTCAATTATTGTTGCCAGAGTGGTTGTCTTGCCGACCCCGGTTTCTCCTGTAACCAAAACCAGGCCTCTGGGGGATTGAGCGATCTTTTCCAATACCGGCGGCAGGTTAAGTTCCTTAATGGAGAGGGGTGAGGCAGGGATGAGCCGGAAGATGATTCTGGGCTGGGACTGCTCGATGGAGAGGTTAACCCGTAGCCGGCAAAAACCGGGAAGCTCTACGCCCTTATCAAGTTCCTGGTCGGTGGCAAACTTTTTCTTCTCTTGAGGTGTTAAGACCTTATTTAGAATTGCTTCGCAATCCTCCTTTTTTATTGCGGGCAGGTCGGCTAAGCGGGAAAGGGTTCCATCGCGCCGCAATAAAGGGGGACTACCAACCTTAAAGTGGAGGTCAGAGGCATTCTCCTTTATCGCATGAGCCAGTATCTTCTTAAAATCTACCATTACATCTTTGGTAAATACAAGTAAACTACGTCTATGTTGTCATTGCGACCCTGAGTGAAACGAAGGGGTGGCAATCTCTCACTTCTTGAGATTGCTTCACTTCGTTCGCAATGACGTGGTTCACTGAGTACTTACCAGCTTTGAGAGATCCCTCATGCACTTCGTGCCCTCGGGATAAAATTCGGCCAGATGACTTATGTTCGCTGTCACTCCATAAGTTATGGTCTCATTTTACTTGATTTATTTTACCATATGGAATATAATTTATCAAAGAGAGGTGAGATATGGAGAAAAGGAAAAAGGCAGAATTAATTTTGCTCGGGGTTTTAGTGGTGGTGGCGATTGTCTCTATTCTTGTCGCGCGTCAGAGCCGCTCGGCCTATCGAAAACTGGAGAGGAATGTTGAGGAAAGGATAGCAAAGCTTGCCTTCCCCTACCTGGAGGAGGTAAAGGGCCATTTGAAAGAAGCGGCAATTAGCGCCAAAGAATCTAACTTTGGGGATGCTAAAAAAGCGCTTCAGAAGGCAGACAAAAGTATAGAGAGGGTCCTTTCTGCGAGCAGCCGGCCAACTAAGAGGAAGATTCTCCAGATAGCAGAGACCATCAAAAAAATTGAGAAAGAGGTAGCTGCAGGCAAAAAGGAGATTGGTCCAAGGGTGGAGAGCGCAATAAGAATAATTGATGAGATTATCCTACCCAAGAAGACTAAAACGACGTAGTCGTTGCGAGAGCCGAAGGCCGTGGCAATCTCTTACTTCTTGAGATTGCTTCGGGACTCTGTCCCTCGCAATGACATCTGTGGTTATGATTAATAATGAAGAAAATAAGATTAGGATTTGTTGGTTGTGGAGGAATTAGTTACCGCCACATTAATGATTTAAGGCCACTTAAAAATTTAGTGAGTCTGGAAGCCTTCGCCGACCCGATAAGTAAAAATGCAATTAAGTTGAGAGAAGCTGCAAAAGCAAAGGGGGCAATCTTTAAGGATTACCGGAGAATGCTAAAAGAGATAGAACTTGATGCGGTTGAGATCGCTTCCCCTCATATGAGCCATTACCAGCAGATTAAGGATTCGTTAGAGAAAAATCTTCATGTCCTCGTAGAGAAACCAATGGTTATCAGAAGTAAGGATGCCAAGGAACTTATTGCTTTAGCCAAAAAGAAAAGAAAAATTCTTTCTCTCTCCTACCAGCGTCATACTATGGGTCAATACCGATATGCCAAAAAACTTCTTAAGGAAAACCAAATTGGCAGGATTGAAGTAATCAGTGCCCTTATGGGACAGAATTGGATTGAGATTATCAGGAAAAGCAAGAGAACATGGCGCTTCGACCCAAAATACAGTGGAGGAGGAATGTTGATGGATTCGGGTAGCCACCTTCTGGCCGAGATCCTTTGGCTTACCGGGCTGATAGCAAAGGAGGTTTTTGCTCTTTTGGACTTCAAAAGGCTAAAGGTCGATGTTAACTCGGCGGTTACGATAAGGTTTAATAATGGGGTGATTGGGAATATTAGTATTGAAGGGAATGACCCGGCTGGCTTCCGGGAAAACCTTTATATCTATGGGGAGAAAGGGGTAATCGCTTTAGGCTATAAGGATGGATGGTATTCCTTCTTTCAGTTGCGGGGAGAGAGGGCAACCTCATTTCCCAGAACCTCCTCCTCTACTCCCGATAAAAATTTTATCAACGCCATTTTGGGTAAAGAGAAGTTAGCCACCGAACCGGAGATCGGTCTGAAGGTAGCAGAACTCAGTGAGAGCATCTATAAGTCGGCAAAAACAGGAAGGAAAGTAAAGATAGAATGACGCCTTTGTGTGTCGTTGCGAGACGAAGTCGAAGCAATCTCATTGAGATCGCCACGCTTGCCAAAGGCAAGCTCGCGACGCTTCGCGGATTGCCACGGGGTTTCACCCCTCGCAATGACATTCGTGGTTAATGGAAATAGGGGGCAAGCAAAATGGTAAGAAAGATTTTGGTGTTGATTATCTCCTTTTTAGGGACAACAGCTCTGTTTGCGGCTGAGGAAAAGACAAAACTAGCCCCTTACACCGGACTGAAGAAGCGGATTGCTGTTGCGGCCTTTGAGGAGAAGGTACCGCATCGCTGGTGGGTAGAGGATTGGAAGGTAGGAACAGGAATGAGCGATATGCTTGCCACCGCCTTGGTAAACACAGGGAGATTCATTGTCGTGGAAAGGGAAAGACTCCAGGACGTTATCAAGGAGCAGGATCTAGTTGCCTCCGGCAGAATCAGTAAGGAGACCGGGGCCAAGACCGGCAGGATTATTGGTGCCCAGATTATGGTCTATGGAGCGGTCACCGAATTTGAAGCTGGAGAAAGGGGAGGAGGATTTGCTTTTGGCTATAAGGGAATCGGGATAGGAGTCGGAGGCAAAAAGGCCCATGTTGGGATTGACCTGAAGGTCTACGATACCACAACCAGCCAGGTATTGGCTTCCAAGAGGGCGGTAGGAAATGCCAGCAGCAGTGGCTTTACCTTAGGAGGATATAAGAGCGGAGTGCCCTTTGGTATCGGCAGTTTCCACAAGACCCCAATTGGCAAGGCTTGTCGGGAGGCGATTGAGGAGGCGGTGAACTTTATCTGTGCGCGGATGGAGAAGGTCCCCTGGCAGGGAAGGGTTGTTCTGGTCAAAGGAAAAAAGGTCTACATCAATGCCGGAGGTAACTCCAATGTTCGCTCTGAAGATGAGTTTGTCGTCTATAAATCAGGGGAGGAACTGATCGATCCTGAGACCGGACTTAATTTAGGGACAGAGACTACCCGCATCGGCCAGATCAAAGTAACCGCTGCCCAGGATAAATTCTCTATCTGTGATGTTGTCCGGGGTAAAGGCTTTGGACGAGGTGACATCATCAGGGCAATAAAGTAGGCTCGGGAAATTTCTTCGGCAGCAAGGCCGCTACAGAAATTTTCCTCGCCTTGGAAGAAAAAAATGGAAAAGAGGAGTTTTTTAGGCAAGATATTGGTGGTTATTGCATGCCTTCTATTGAGCAGTTTTTACCTCCCGATGATGAGAACTGTCGCGGCTGCTGTAGGTTATTACGACTATGATCAAGGGGTGGAGTACGAAAACCAGAGTAAACTCGACGAAGCGATCGAGTCCTTCAAAAAATTCATTAGCGGAAATCCAAATAATCAGGATGCTCACTATCATCTTGGTTGTTGCTATAAGAAGAAGGGTGAGCGGGATGAGGCTATTGCGGCATTTAAAAAGGCTATTGCCATCAATCCTCTGGGAAAAACAGGAGAGTTAGCGAAGAAAGAAATAGAAGGAATGGGAGAAGGAGAAAGGATAGAGTATTCCCTGGTGAAGTTGAGCGAGAAGCAGATTAGAGAAGCAATTGCTTATGGAAAGGCAAACAGGAATACTCCCCTGACAGAATTCGAGAAGGAATGGATGGTGGATTTAGGTTACGGAGTGGGAGTGGCCTCTCTCTGCTCGCCATTTCATCGTCTTGCCTACCGGGCAAGAGTCTTGGCCGCTCAATATCGGGAACTAACCCCCGCAGAGATTGACGAGATCCTGGGAGGAAAGGAACCTCCCGCACCAGTAGTGAAAAAGAAGGTAGAAGAACCGAAGATCCCTCCAGGAGGTCCCATGTCTGGGCCAGAGGCTCCCCCCAAGAAACCAGCGGTGCAAAAGGAGATTCTCCGAAGGAAACCTCCAGAGGAGAGGGGAGAAGACCTGCAGTTTTATGCAGAACTATATGGTGGCTCTCCAGAGTTCGCTAAGAACTATCATGCCGTGCTTGAAACCCAAAAGAAGATTGCCCAACCCTCATCTAAGGAAAATCGGTCAGCCTATCCTACGATGTGGCCTGGACTTTATCGGGCAGTCTGCATCTATGAGTTTCCGACAAGAGAAATTGACCTTAAATCCCAGGTTACCCTCATCATTATCAATCCCCAGGGGAAGGAATTGCGGTTTCCCTTTAATCTGGGAAAGATGCGCTGAGTCGATATTCAATGTTCCTTGCGATCGATATTGGTAATACTCAGATAAATCTTGGTCTTTTTCAAGGAAGAAGACTGCTTAAATCCTGCTTTTTCCCGAAGGACGATTGGAAGAAATTCTCTTTGAAGAGATTCGTTGGAAAGAAGAATGTAAGCAACGTTTTTATTGCCTCAGTTGTCCCCTCCTTGACAAAAAGATTTGCCTTTTTTTGCCAAAAACATCTTTCCTTAAAACCAAGGATT
>DAOVGU010000209.1 GCA_030672255.1 bacterium | reverse complement strand
TAAATTGCGATACTAATCTATCTGCTAACTTTAGTAGCAATATGCGAAAGTTAACCTTCAAATTAGGCTTGTAGCAACTTGTATATGCCGGAACTTTGCCAGCTATTCTATGCAATTCATTGTCCTAAGAGCATAGAGTAGACAAATTTAATAGGGAAATAGGAGTGTTTTGGAGGAACGTGCAATCTCAGCGGTGTGGCTTGTCCGTGTTCACTGGGGCGCTTGGTTGGACAAAATCGTTTTCCATGTTTTCTGGCAGAACACAAACATTACCCTCTTTATCAGAAAAATAGATCCGTGATGAAGACGGTCTCCGTGCATGGCCATCTGCCCATAAAGCATAAAAATCGGGATGTGCATTTACGGGACGTCGAACATAGGTATGGTTATATCTACTATTTGCAGTGAGTTTCCTGATACGATTCCAAGTTTTTCCGTAATCTTCAGTAATCCACATCGCTACCTCCCCACCAGGGTTGAAAGGTTGAGGTCCTTTTTCAGTCGGAGCGATGATACGCCATAAACCATTACCTTCGATATATAGAGAGCCCATATCGTAGTTGCTGTCAGACTGCATCGCAGGCTTGATATTCCATCTCTCACCGTTCCAATAGGCAATGGTCCAAATGCGAGGATCATTTTCTGGTCCGGATTTATATCCTTTGCTTGTCAAATACAAGATTATGGGTCTACCAAGCTCATCAAATTGAATGTCTTTAAGGTATATGTTCAGTTTCTGCTTCTGGTAATCGCAAATAAGAGCTGGATTATCTACATTAGTGAGCGGGAGATCCAATAACTTGTCATCAACTGTTCTCCATGTAATTCCGAGATTATGAGTTTCCATGTAATACAGATTTGTACGCCAGTTGAGACCCGGCTTCTTCCCTCCAGGGTGAAAATTGAAAGCAGTGGCGGCTATATTCTGGTGTGTTGCACTTATTTGGTAGTGTCCTTCCTGTATAGCTGCAAGTCTTTGCCATTTTGACCAGTTAATACCATCGGGACTGGTTATAAAGAAGTTCGTTCGAATTGCTGGGTCATAATAGTGGGTAAGAAATGACACAAAACCATGATTGGGTAGATTCCACACTTGCATATAGGAGAAATTCGTAAAAGGAATCTGCGCGTCGTTTTCCGTTCGAAAAGCATCTACGAGTTCAAATTCATTGATGTTATAGGGCACTCGACTGCGATGAATATAGGATGGCCTTGCAATTCCGTGAGAAGTCGAGAAGATCCAAACGTAGCCATGGACATCGAGTGAAATCACTGGATTGTCATGAGCATCGCCAGTCTCTTTGTCCAGAAGTATTGTTGGTCTTGGCACCATCCCGGTAACGTGGTCATAATATGAGACCATGTGGTGAAGTTTACGGTAATCATCTTTCAAAGTACCCCCATAGCAGAAGAAAGTCTTCCTGGCTTTTTGTGAATATACGGCAAAAGGCTTATGCTTTGCGCAATATGTTCCAAGTCCGCCACTGTATTTGAACACGTATTTGTCGCCTGATGGCTGATTCATATCCCAGATGCCTCGGTAGCCATTATCCTTACTGTTGATTGTTATCATTCTACCTCTCCTGTTTGTTCAATATTTTCTTTTATATTGTTGTGATGATTGTATATCAAAGGCGGCTTATTGTCAATTTTCTGAACAGGTTTTGTTTAAAAGGACAAGAAAATACAGTATAAATGTATGTAATTTACTATTGCGCATCATGTTGACAGAAACTTTTTGAGATATGATAGAATGAAAATGGATAAGGAAGGTAGAAAGGAAACGAGACAATTAATAGAGAAAATAACAGATTTAATTGTTGCAGAGAGTAGAAGTATAAAGCAACAATTCCCTATGAAGTGACTAAAAATAAGTTAATCAGAGGAACATAGCCGAGTAATCCCTTCCTGCAAAAGCAGGAATCACCGCAGGGACGGCCACTACCGGTCGAGCAAGCTCGACCACTACATCTCTGTCTATGTAGTGGCAAAGCTTGCTTTGCCTGATTTATCCCCCGTATCAAATACGGGGTAAACTTTGAAATTCCATACAACAAGTTGCTGTGAGTAATCTCAAGGAGTAAATCTACTCGCATATTGCTACTAAAGACAGTGTATAGTAGAGTGTCGCAATTTCTCTTTTATCTCTTCCAAGAGTTTTATTGCTCTTTTGATATCAGCTATCTGTTGGGCTCCACTTATTTCCCTTTCAATGGTCAAAGGTCCGCGAAAGCCTTTCTCGTAGAGGGCGGGCATGACTTCCTCATAATGCACATCCCCCTCCCCTAACGGTAGCTCTGGACCAAGTTTCCCTTTCTCTTGAGGCATCTTGCCATCTTTACAATGGGTATTTACCACAAATTCTCCCAAAAGCCTCACCGCCTCTAAAGGCTTTCCCATTCCATACATTAGAAGATTTGCGGAATCTAAATTTACTCGAACATTGTCCGCTCCAATATCATCTATCGCTCTTCTTAAAATTAGAGGAGGTTCCTGCCCGGTTTCGAAGGCAAATAGCTGGCCGTTACCTTTACAAAAAGCAACAAACCGCTTCATCGTATCGATAAAACCTTTATATACCAAAGTTGTGTTATCGGTGGGAATAAAACCCATATGGCTTGTTACGACCTTGATTCCTATTTTTCTTGCCCAGTTGGAAACGGCACAGGCATGCACCACACGAGGAGCTCTTGTATTTTTGGGCACAAGCCCTATTGTTCTTGGACCATCAATCAGATTCCAGATATGCCCCTTATACATTATGAAAACGGATGATATTTTAATTCCCGTCTTTTTTATCGCAGATTTCAGTTTTTCGTTAAGTTCATCCGCTTTTTCTGCATAAATATATTCATCCGGCGGATTTCCCAGTTGACAGGTGGGAATACCAAGATCTCGAATTTTTGACAAAGCCTCCATTGGATTTGCTCCAATACCGGTCATAACACCTAAAGGTAAGATCTCTTTTTTAGCCATTTCGCCTCCTTTTTTGGGATTGCCACATCGTCCGCCAAAGATTCAGTGGCGGACTCCTCGCAATGACAACTTATCCTTATACTTTCAGCCCTAAAATCATCAGGACAAGGAGTAAGGCAAGCCAGGTATGAAACTCTTTATTCCTTTTTGCCCTTTTCCAGGAAAAATTTAATTCTGAAGGAAAGTCCCCCCCCTCCTTAATCCTCCCCCTCCAGGGGGGAGGAGGTAGGCGGAGGTGCAATTTAAAAGGGAAAAATGAAGGGACAATTTTTTGATAGTTGAGGTAAGCGGTTGTAAATTTCTGAGCAAGAAATCTTTCCTCCCTAAAGATAGTGGGCAGGTAAGTGCCCAAAAATAGCAGAATAAAAGCAAGAAGAAACCAGAGAGAATGTCCAATGATAACCGCTCCCAAGCCAATAAGAAAACTGCCAAGATACAAAGGGTTTCTTACCAGCCGATAAGGTCCGTTTTTCACCAAAGTTTCATCTTTCTCAATATAACCGGCGGCCCAGGTGCGAATTGCCTCTCCGAGAAGAACAACAACAAAGCCAATCCAGTAAGAAAGAATCGTGGGTTTTGCAACAAAGAGAATAAGAAGTCCGAAGAGGTAACCGGTATAAAGACGAATTTTCTTTAAATATTTCATAAATTAATTGTATAGGAATTTCGTCAGGTAGTGGCAGAGTTTACTCTGCTATTGTAGTCGAGCAAGCTCGACCACTACATCCTGATTTTATAATTTGATTATTTTAATTTTCCCCCAGATTACTATTTTATCTTCCTTAATAATTATTGCTCCTAAAAGGCCGGGAATTTTTTTGGCAAACTTTATCCCCTTATGAAGGTCTGCTCTTGTTTGAACGAGATTGCCAATTGCGGTGGCAGAGGCATCGGCTAAAGCAGCCGGTTTTGCTACCGCAAGTGCCACATCTGCCTTACCAAAACTGAAAGAATGACCAAATCTTCCCGAGGAGGAGCAAATTCCAACTGGTGTGTCTGCCGGATTGATTCCTAAAGCAATCTTTCCCGAAAAAGGAGAGTCCCCGGCATAGATTGCCACTTTTCTTTTCTTATTGCTTTTCAAAAAGATATCCCCACCATTTTCCACAATCACCTCTTTAGAGAATTTTAGAAGATCCCTTGCAACAAATTCAGCAGTTATTCCGGCAACTGTGGCCATCGGCCCAACGTTAACCAGGGAGGAAACCTTTGCCATCTTCCGAATAATTAAAGGGGCTTCCTTTTCAACTTTAACCGGGGCATAACTTTTCTGAAAGGATGGATTTGTTCTAATATAATTTTTGATTACCTTTCGGCAATTCAAGGTAGAAGAACGGGCAACATCCTTTAGGCTCTCAACACTCGAAGAACCACTAAAAAGAACAAAAAGATTCGTCTCTTCAACAATCAGTTCAAATCTTTCTAAATCGGAAGTATTAATTAAACGCCGGTAGATTAAGGACATTAGAAATGGAGTTCCATTGCTCGGGGAGGGCAAATCTTAATACAGAGCTCGCAGGCGATGCACTTGTCTTTATAGAACTCTACTCTTTTTGTCTTTGGATCCAAAACAAAGGCCTGGGTTGGGCAAACATCAATGCAAACTCCGCAATGAGTACATCGGTCTTCGTCCCGGGTTACATCTTTACTTAAGGGTTGAATCTTAATTTTCAAGCGAGAAAGAAAGTCAATCCCTCTCTGGTAATCCTTTTCTTTCCCGGTCAATTCCAAAACCAATAAACCCTCTTCCTTTGGGGTGACGGAGGCCTTAAGAATATTAAAGGAAAGGTTATAGTCTTTCACCAACCGATAAACGACTGGCTGATCAACCAATGTTGGAGGAAATCTTAAAACAATCTTCTTGGAGACTGTCATCTTATAGGTCTTTCCTTTAAGGGCTTAAATCCTACTTTAGAATTAACCGAAGGAATTCTTTCCACCGGCTCAGTGAGAAAGAAGGAACCTTCCTCGATCCATGATTTCAGGATTTCAGCAATCTCTTTTGCTTTGCTATAACTGGAGAGAGAAGCAGTGGGAACCTTTTTTCTGCAAACGGTGATTTTTCCGCTTTTTAATTCTTCGTAATTTACTTCCCCTAAATTGCTCTTTTCGCCTGAAGGATGAGATTCACTGTAATCCACTATTTTAGTATAGATATCTTTATCCTTTACTGTAGTAAACCTGCAGATCTCCTCATTGAGAAGAGGAATTGGGATGCCGATGCCAACGATTAAGGTCGCTCCATAGCCGAGGAAAGATGCTCCCCGGAGCCATTGTTGCTTCATTCCTTTTAAATCTCCAATGAGAGCCAAGGTTCCTGCTGGCTCCTTGGGAATACCTTTTTTCGTCCTCTCCACTTTAGGGTTATGTTGGGTTCCATACCAAGCGATATAGCCAACCCTACCTCCTAAGAAGACTCTTGTGCCAAGACCAATTGTCCGATAATAGGGATCATTAAGAAGCGGGGATAATTGGCCGCTACTGCAATAGTGAGCATTCCCGAGATTCGGTTTTAACATTCCCATATAGGTGTAGATTGTTTTTTTTGAAAGATTCACGGCCGCATTATAGTTCTGGTAGCAGTTGCGGGGATTAAAGAGGATTGCCTCATTGAAATCGTTGATATTCACCCAGGCAGAGAGTCTCTTTCGGGGATAACAGTCTGTGCCATACCCATAGGCCTCTAACTTTACATCCTTCCCGGAGACTAAATCCTCCAGAAGATGGCCCCCTCCATAGCGAAATTCTCCCGGGTAAATTCTATTTTTAGGGTCATCATCGGGAAGGGAAGTAACACCAAGAAAGAAATCTCCCGCAGCAAAACCTGAATAGCAGGGAATACCATTAAGATAAACCTTGCCCCCTCCCAATTTGATCTTCGGTTTTGGCTGACCGATATTAAAGTAGGCGCCAGAGGAGCACATTGGAGCAAAGGTAGCGGTAGTGACGACATCAACCTCTTTGGATGTTTTTTTTAATCCTTTCCTATCAACTAAATCAATAATCTCCTCTGCTGTGGTTACTACGACCTTCCCCTTTTTAATCCTCTCATTGATTTCAGAAATTGTCTTCATATGTAACGCTGATTAACGCCTGTCATTCCCGCAATCAGCAAGCGGGAATCCACTTCTTTAGATTCCTGCTCCCCGCTTTTGCGGGGACAAGTTTACACCTGCGAAAGCAGGTGCAGGAATGACATAGTGTAAATCTAATTTATCCTTAATCTCTTTAGTTCAGAATTCTCTATTGGCCTGACAGTGATTTCCTTCTTGCCCACCTTATTCCAGTAGTTTACCGATACAAGAGAAGAATCTTTGGCATCACTATAGCGGGCAACAATCCTTGCTGCCAGAGGGATCAAATCTCTGTCCCTGCCTTCTAAAACACCTATTGGACCGGGTGTATCATTTGCTTCTAAAAGAAGATAGTTCCTTCGACTTCGCTCAGGATGTAAAGCTTCAAGAAGAATTTTATTTTCTCCTTCATTTCTTCCCACAATAAGTTTAGTCTCCGGGGAGAGATGGAAATGGCGACCAACCTTAAGAAACTCTACATCGGAGATCTCTATCCTTTTTTTGTGTTCAAAAAGGTCAGATAACCTTTCGGAGAATTCCTTTTCGGTGAGTAAA
>DAOVGU010000059.1 GCA_030672255.1 bacterium | reverse complement strand
CATAGTGAAGCAAGGCGGGTAGATAATTATAAAATAAAGATTGATAGAAAATATTTTCTGAATAGGTTGTATATTTTATGGGCGGAGAAAAAGAATAATGATACCTCTGAACAAAATCCTTATTCAGCCAATCTGACCATATTGTCCCTCTTCCGATAACCTTTTTCGCTCTTAACTTAATGAAATTGGGTAAAGCAAACCCAGCTACATGGGCAAGTGTAGGGAGAAGAGAGATAGAGTGATTACGACAGTGAAGCATCAGTGCCCAGAAGAATGGGATAAGTTTAAATTCTTTCAATAGATCAAGGAAGTAATGGAGATAGTATGAGTAGTATCCACCTAAGATCTCATCCCCTCCCTGTCCATCAAGTATTACCTTGATATTATTCTCTTTGGCAATTTTAAAGACCTGCCACTGGGCATAGATAGAGGTAGAGCCAAATGGTTCCTCCTGATGCCAGAGAAGATTATCCAGGTTTTCTAAAAGTCCTTCCGCTGTTGGAATAGTATAGTGAGATTCGATATTAGTTTTTTTAACAACTTCATCAATAAACTTTCTCTCATCATATTTTTCTTCTTCATATACGGCACTGAAACTTTGCTGTCTGTTTCCTAGAGATGGACCAAAACCCTGCTGCAAAAGATTATTAGCAACACAGACAATAGAAGAGGAGTCCAGTCCTCCGGATAGGAATGCCCCTACTGGAGCATCTGCCTTCAACCTTAAGCGAACTGAATCAACAAAGAGTTCTCTAAATCTTTCCGCATATTCTTCAGGTCTTTTGTAGGGGCGACATTTATAACGCCCAAGATTGTTATTTAGCTCCCAATATTTTTTAATCCTTAAATCTTTATTTTTTATGATTAAATAATGGCTTGCTAAAAGCTGTTTGACCCCAGAAAAGAAAGTTTCTTCTGTATGTTCAATATAACCATTAGCCAGGTAATCATAAACAGCCTGGTTATTTGCCTCTCTTCTGATATCGGTCTCTAAAATACCTTTAATCTCAGAGGAAAAGATAAATCTCCTCCCATCAAAATAATAATAAAAAGGTTTTATTCCAAATCTATCTCGGGCACAGAAAAGTCTATTTTTTCTTTCATCCCAGATAGCAAATGCCCACATCCCGTTAAATTTCTGCAGGCAATTCTCTCCCCATTCCTCGTAAGAGTGAAGGATAACCTCGGTATCGGTATTACTTTTAAATCTATAGCCTTTCTTTAGTAAATCCTTTCTTAACTCTAAATAATTATATATCTCTCCATTATGGATAATCCAGATATTTTTCTCTTCGTTTGCCATTGGCTGATGCCCTGCAGAGGATAAATCGATGATAGAGAGCCTTCGGTGAGATAAACCAATATTTTTATTGAGATAATAACCTTCATCATCAGGACCTCGATGTTTCATCACCTCAGCCATTTTCTGCAGTACCCTTTTCTCTACTGGTTTTTCATCCAAATTATAGATACCGGCTATTGCGCTCATCTCTTATCCGTTGCTTTTTACTACTCCTTCATAGATTTTAAGTAATTTTTTTTCGACTATTGACCAATTGTAATATTTCTCAACAGCCAATCTTCCGTTTCTTCCATCCTGAATAATTCGTTGTGGATTTCTGAAGTAAAATTCTATCGCATTAACTATACCATTCACGTCACCATCAAGATTTATAATAATGCCACACCTAGTTTTTTCTATAACATTTTTTAGTGCATTATAGTTAACCGCTATCACCGGTTTCCCACATGCCATATATTCATATAATTTTACTGGCCCTGCTTTTCCACTAAGAACCATCATAAACTCTCTTGAGTTATAAAGGGCGAAGCAGATATCTGCCTCTGCTAATCGTCTTGGTACTTCTGGATGTGGAACCCACCCCGTCATTTCTAAATCCAGAAATTCCTTATTTTTTCTGCAATAGTTTAAAAAAATCTTTTCTTGCGATGGTGAATAAAATTTTCCTAATAATAGTAACTTCGGTCTTGTCTTTGTTCTTTTTGCAAATGCCGCAGTCGCCTTTACTAACTTGTCAATTCCCCTGTCAAAAGATAGACCTCCGGCATATGCGAATACCGGTTTTTGAGGATCAAATTCCTTTGGTGAAATTTGAAATAGGTCTGATGGAACGTAGTTTTCTATTATTGCCATCTTTTCAAGGGGAACAGTATAGCGAAGATACTTCTCTGTTTTAGGCTCTTCCGTACAGACAATAAAGTCAACTTTCTGGTTAATTTTCTTGTCAAAAAATATTAGCAGACGAACTTTTGCTTTCTCCCAGAAACTTATATTCTTATCTAGTAAACTTGGTTCCAAATAAAACTCGTGAACATCATGAATTATATACACTCTTTTTTTACAAAGCTTTCTTAATAATTTTATAAAATAAGCGGGGAACAAAACATAAAATTCATGGCAATGGTATATATCCGCATTTTCCTTTAAGCTATAATAAAGAAATCTTATGAATCTCAATATTTTTCCGATCCCTAATTTAGTGAAAAACTTACTTTGAAAAAAAGGAAGGTTAATTTCAAACCCCTTTATGGAGATATCATCTTTCACTTGGTCAAAATATCCAACCGAAGTGATTATAGAGACCGCATATCCTGCCTTTTGTAAACTTCTTGCTTCTTTATAAAAAATCCTATGATCAAAAGGCAAGTGATTCGTAGTAAGCATACAGACTTTTAGTTTTGATTTGTTCCACATTTTGCCTCTAGATAAATTTATAGGTCATACTGTCCTTTTGAATAACATACTCAAATATCTGATTATGGGGCTGGTAGGTACATCTTGGGCAATTCCTTACATCTATAGCATCAAAGATAGCCCAATGTTTTTCAGAACCCCATAAGGACTTTATCTTGCTTACATTACTTAAGTTCTTTCCTAATTCCAAATTTTTATCTCCCCTTCTATCGCAGCATAGCCCAAGGGTAAAATGGTCATTATTGCCATTAGTTGATGGCATAAAGACGGCGGTCATAAAAATGGCATGACATCCCTCAAAATAGTTTGCTTTACTGAGCTCTTCATCAAATTTATGAGTAATACCAAACACTCCAAATTTTTTGTCTTCATACCTTCTTGCTTCCTCTATCTGTTTTCGAAATTTATCCAGAACTTCTTCAGGAAATACCTTATCATTCTTTCTATTTAACTTATCCCATGGTATCCCCATCGGTCGCAGATGGAAATTTTTACATCCAATATCCTTGGCAATTTTTACCGCATCTACTATCTCAGAAACATTTCCTGGATGAAGTAGATACTTATAACTGACGCCATATCCTTGACCCTCTCTCCCTAATTTTGTTCTCTTATTAGCAGAGTAATCAACCAGCCTTTTCATATTCTTTATTACTTTTTCAAATCGGTCTCTTCCTTTCAATCTTTCAAAAGTCTTTTTGTTCCCTGCATCAACCGAAACTCCCACCCAGACACATTTTGATAAAGGTTCGATAAACTTATCAATCATAGTTCCGTTGGTAACTACACCGACCTCAATGCCTTTTTTTACTAAAAAATTGATAAAATCTCCAACAGAAGGATTAAGCAATGGCTCACCACCACCAGCAATGCAAACTGCCTCTACTCCTTTTTCCCATTTGGAAGAAGCTTTCCATTCAGCCAAAAATTCAGCAATACTCAGCAAGGTTTTTTTAGAAATTTTACCAGTTCTGGAATCAAGCACATAACCTGAATTGCACCAGATACATCTTAAATCACATGCATTTATCGGGTCCACCGTCACCAAAACCGGCTGGGGGATAGCGATACCTCTTTTTATCTTCCTCCAGCGATATACCTGAGCCAATAATTTATAGCTGTTGAAGGGATTCCATCTTTTACTAACTGACCATTCCTCTATATTTTTTGCATTCATATGCCATCGCTTCTTTAAGAACCTATACCTATTGGGACATAATCGACAACTTCCTTATATCGTTTATGATCTAGTATCCGCCAGCAATCTATTACTATAAGAGGCTTATTGTTAGGCCGGGCTAGCTGCTCCGGTTGAATATTCTTGAATTCCTTCCAGGGGACAGTTATTACAACAATATCTACCTGCTGAATGCACTCCTTCAATGAGGAGGTAAATATAATTGAAGCATTCAGAACCTTTTTGGCATTCTTCATTGCTGCCGGGTCATATGCCATTACTGGAATTTCCTCAGCTATCAAAGAACGGGCAAGTCCTATTCCCTCCGACTCCTCAACAACATCTGTATTTGGCTTGTAGGCTAAGCCAAGGATACCTACCTTTCCTTTTGGAGATAATTTTGACTTTATAAGTTTTAACAGTCGGGGAACCTGTCTTTTATTCAGTAGATTAGTAGTTTCAGCCAACATGGCAGTAGTGCCAAGTCGATGAGCTAAATAGGCAAAGGCTATATTATCCCGTGGGAAACAAGGTCCTCCATAGCCAAGAGCACCTTTCAAATATTTCGGTCCAATGCGAGGGTCCAATCCCAACGCCGAGGTGACTATATCTATATTAGCTCCAGGCAGATGTTCACAGATTTCAGCCAACATATTTGCATATGAGATTTTGGTTGTCACATAGGTATTTACAGAGATTTTGGTCAATTCGGCATTAACAAAGTTCATCCGCGCAATCGGTGGATTATTCTCACAAATAGTTTTGTAGAAAGAGGTTAAAATTTCGCCAGAGTCAGGGTCTGATTCGCCAATAAGGATAAAATTTGGTTTAAAGATGTCCTTGATGACACTACCGAGGGCAACAAATTCTGGGTTATAGCAGATGCCGAAATCTCTTCCACATCGTTTACCAGAATGAAACTCCAATACTGGTAAAAGCTCCTTTTCTGTGGCACCCGGTAATACTGTGCTGGTCAGAACAACCAGATGAAAATCTGACTTTTTACGCAGAGCACCTCCAATATGTTTACCTACCTCCAGTACATATTTAAGCGAGAAAGCTCCTTCTTTATCACTTGGCGTAGGCACAATAATAAAACTAATTTCTGAATTTGCAATAGCGGTGTTGTAATTATCCGTAGCCGAAATCCGCTTATGATTAGCGTGCAGATATTCATTCAGCTGAGGCTCAAAAACGGGTGCCATTCCCTTATTAATTAGATGAATGGAATCCAGGTTAGTATCAACACCAATAACATTAAAACCTTTGGCAGCAAAGGAAGCCACCATTGGTGAACCTAATTTGCCCAAACCAATAACAGAAATCTTTTTATTTTTCATTTTTAAGTAAGTTAAACTTCAAACAAACAATTTTTATTGGTCTCAAAAAAATTTTCACCAAAATTACTAAAGGGCTTAACTTGGGATGTAAGATTGCTAAACTATTTAGATGCTTACGTAGATGTTTAATAGTTAATGCTGGTCTTAATCCCCTTGAAGTGAGAAGATGGGTAGCATCTCGCAGATTGAAATTGTATTTCCGACCTCCAGCAAGTTTTTGATTATGTATTGCCTCCTGTCCCTGCCAAATATCCCTTTGCGAATATGGAAAATAGCTATGATTTTGATGAATAACAGTAACCATCTTTGTAATATCTATTACTAATGCTCCAACAGACCGAGCTCGATAGATAAGCCAGTTATCCCATGCAGTTCGCCCGATAGCAAATGGATGAATATTATGGAAAAGCCCTTTAGAAAAGACGAAATAGTCTATACCAGCTGGTGAATGAAGCTTACCATACTCTGCTGTATAGGCTCGTAACTTCTTTTCCCAGTTATCTTTACTGAAATCTAAAGATTTATCTATGTTCACATCTGTTCGTTGCCCAATAAGTAAAAAGCTCTCTCTTTTTTTAACCATTTGCACAGCCTTTAAAAAATCACCCGTCAGAATAATATCTGCATTGACATAGCAGAGAAGTTGATATTTAGCAATTTCTTGAGCTTTGTCAAAGAGAGAATTGACTAAAGGGGTTCCATACTCATTACAATCAACTTCAGGAATATGTTTTATCCCAAATTCATTGCATATCTCTGCTGCCCCTTTTTCATTACCAAAGAGAATGATTTCACATTTGGGCTTAAGCCTTATCCAGCTTTCAATTGCATTTCTTTGAATAACTCCAATATGCCCTTCAAAAGGTTTAGGGATAGAAAATAGGGTTAACATTTTCCTGTCACACAAAGATGCCAGCCAAGATACCGCTCCGGCCGTTGGAAGGGCACCAGACCGTGCCATAGTGGTCAATGCTGTTTGAGTGCATCCAAAACATCATCTACCGTTGTCGTGCCCCCCCAATTCCACTCCACCATAGAGACGACCACTTCATGGATTAATTCCCTCTCAAGAAATTGCGGCACTTTAGCTGGGAGAGATGCATCCCTCACAAAAATGATTTTGTAACCAAACCGGTTCATTTCAATAATTCCTGTGGGCCTACTCAAAATGCACATGTTTGAAGCATACCCAGCATAAAGAAGATGCTTTATACCTCTCCGTCGCAAAACCCTAATTAACTGTGCCTGCTCTTGTGGACCATCCACCACAACCTCATCTGGTAAAGCTTTGACCAGCTTGTATATTTGTCTACCATGCGGCGAGTGAACAATCAATATGTGGTGTTTTCTGGCAGTTTCAATTAAAGGTAGAAGTTTTGTGTGGATGTTTTGTTTCATCTCTCTGTTCTCCTTAGCCTCGTTTGAGGGGATTGCCCAGACATCAATGAGAATTAATGCTATTTGTGAGATAGGGATTTCTTCTATATAATTTATTGTATGGAATTTTCTTGGCTGGTCAGCATGCGCAAGATCTCTCACTCTTAAATCAATGATGTCCTTTGCACTACTGATGATTTCAGTTCGAAGAGATGCTGGAATAGATATTGTCCATCTCAAAAACTTGCCAGGCAGATGGTACTTCTGGGCAATAACACCAACAAGCATCCCTGCCAGTAAGCAGATAAAAAACGAAACTCGGAAGAATCGCTTAGCCATTTAATTGGTATCTCCTTCACATCTGAGGACGAAACACCCCAGCCCATAGCAGGACTTTGCTGGTTTTTGGTTGAGAGCAGTTTCTTCATCAACCTTAATCCAGCGATTCTGCTTATTCTTTATCCAATGCTCCTTTTTCTCTACAGCCCACCCTTTCAGTAGTCTTGGCAGGCGCTTTTTACCATATACCCGATGGAGAGATTTAAATATAATATCCTGCCCAACCGGAATGGTCATTAACATTATTCCATCAGGTTTAAGTAAACTATGAAGAACTTTCATCGCCTCCATATCTCCATCGGGCTTAATGCCATCACCATAGCGTCCCAGTCCAATATGTTCAATCGTTGAGCAATTGATAATTAGGTCAAAACTCTCGGGAGAAAAATGTAATTTAAAGATATCACCCTGGACAAAGCAAAGATTGGGATGGAAATAAGGCCAATTTACCGGGTGCAAGTCAATCACTGTTGTCTTAAACCCTCGTTCAGCCGCCATAAGTGCTAAAGGACTGCCTGTTCCACAGCCAAAATCAAGCGCCTTTCCTGGACCTTCTGGCAGATTGGCAGCTACAAATGACCACTCAATATCCCTATCGCCAGCAAGATTGGGCAATTTTAACTTCATCTGATAATATTTATAAGTTTGTTCAATGATAAATTTTGGAAGTTTTAACATTTTAAAAATATAAAATATTGGCTTTA
>DAOVGU010000006.1 GCA_030672255.1 bacterium | reverse complement strand
GTTATCTTTATCCCGTAAAACTTATGCGGATCTGAAATTTGAAAATGCTTAACCAAAACGGGTACAAGACTATCCAATTGCAAAATATACTTTCTTAAATCTTTCTGCCTCATTCGCATTTTTTAGCCTAACTAATCAGGTCTATTAAACCTGTTCCTGACAGTCCCGTATTAAATACAGGACAGGAATACTTCGTATTACTAACTATTTAGTAGTATACTAAAATTATATGATTCTGTCAAAAACCTATCACTTCTCCTTTGCCAGTTTCTTAAATTTTTCTCCTAATGCAACCACTTCTTTAGGGCCGATTACAATTTCTTTCTTCTTTATCTTTTTTAACCTCTTCTTTGCAGGTTTTTTCTTCTTACCCATTTTTATCAATCCTATATTGCTTGTTTGACAATAAAGAAAAGGGCAAGCAAGATAATAATGATTAGAACTACGATCATTGCAGTGCTTTTATTCTTTTCTTTATCACCCATCCTAGTTTTCCTTCTCTGGTTTTCCTAATTCATAGATATATTTGCGGAGGCAATCAGGGCAAAGAATCCCATCCTCTATGGGAATAAAACGGAGAGAAATTAAAAGGTCAAAATTGGAGGAAATCTTTTTCTTACATCTCCTGCATTCAAATCTGTTTTTGAGTTCAGAGTAACCCTCCTCCACTATTGTTTCTACCTCTTTTTGCATCTGCCTTAATTTTTCTAATTCTTTTTCCATCTTTCCTTTACTAAGATTCCAATTGCCCGGGTAAACTGAAAGAAGGAGGCAAGGAAAACATTGAGACTGGCAAAGGGAGTCTCATATTTTCTTAACCCTCACCCTGTAGAGTTATTCACCCGGGCTTTTTAAGTTATTGGAGAAATAAGGTATTGCGATAATTCCTCTATTTGCTCTTTGCTCTTGGGATAATAGGAAAGGAGCCTTTGATATTCTTTTATCTTCTCTATCCTTTTTAGCTGATTAACCTTAATATCGGAAGAGAGTTCAGGAATGATATTGTGATAGGCACCAAGAAAGAGAATGCCTGTCTCTCCATCCTTCAATGTTTCCTCAATCTGATGAGCAATGAATCTATCCCTTTTTTGTAATAATCTGTTCTTCGCTAATTTATATCTTAAATAAGCATTTAATTTTTCTGTAAGATTTTTGCTCTTGGTAAGTCTAATAAGATGCTCGTATTCCTTCTTTACCAGGGATAAATCCTCTGTCTTTACCAGGATTGCTCCTTTCTCTAATAAATCTTCTATAATCTCATAATTTTTGCTCTTTCCTCTTACCCCTTCTTCCACAATCCTTCTTCCCATCTCTCCATCAGCAATCATTCCATCCTGATAGATTTTAAAGTCATCCATTTTCTCAAAGGAATTAAAGAAATTGAAAATTGAATCCCAGAATTTCTTAATTGTCTCTTTATGTCTTTGCCAGAATTTCCCTAATTCTTTAATTCCTCTTTTCTCCAAAATAGGACCAATTGTCCCTAAATCCTCTTTTGTATGAATAATGGGAATAAGATAAAGTTTCCTCATCCATTTATTTTATCTTGAGGCAACTGAAGTATGCTGGATACTTTGCCTTCTCGGTTTTACTCCGACTTTGCCTGCCTTTTCTCCGCAATTGGGACAGAACCTAAGCCCTGACCAGAACCTCCAGGTTGTTCCGCATTTTGGGCAACCTAAAGTTAAAGGTTCACCACATTCCGGGCAATAGTCATTGCTTCCGGTTGTTACCCCACATTTAGGACATTTAAAAGCACCTTTTCCTTCTTCCATTTTTATTCCTCCTCTTTTTCGCTATCACCACGCTTGCGCAACCCTGTTCGCTCAAAATTGACTACCTCCCCCTTTTCATTCAGGAGAACCTCATAAATTCCGAAGAGGTCCATTGCATCGGGAATTGACTTCTTCTCCAACATCTGAATTGTAACCTTCCAGTCCTTCTCATCTTTAGAGGTTCCAATAACTCCTTCTGGCTTTAATTTTGTTAATTTAGCCAATTCCTCGGTTGCTTTTTTTATTACTTCACCTATATTCATTCAGAAATCACCCCCTTTTTCTATTTCTTCTCCAATTTAATCTGAAGAATACCATTTTTATAAATTGCATCTATTTTTTCTTTAACTGAGCAAGGCAGGTTTACCTCTTTATAATATTCCTTAAGAGTTCCTTTAGCAGAAATAGTAAGGAGATTACCTTCTACTTTCGTTTTTATATCCTTTTCTTCCACTCCAGGTAATTCAGCAATTATCTTTATGTAGTCCTTTTCATCAAAAATATCTACTATTATCTCTCTCTGCTTTTTTGGAATCGGGGAGGATTCTTCTCTTAAGGTTTTGCTCCTAAAGCCTGTCTTAGGGGGGATTGTAGTCCTTTGTGTTCTCTTTAAAGGTGCTTCCTTTAACTGGCGTTCAACCTCCTTATTAATTGTGCTCAACCTTTCCTTGAAGGCATCCGATTTCTCTAACCCTTCAATCAAGCTACCGAGCCCAGGGATTATTTTACCTAAACCACGAACAGCGCTACCAGCTACTCCCCCGGTCTCATCTTTTTCTTTTTTATCCTTCATTTTTCTCCAAAATCTTCTGCCACTTCTCAAGTTTTTCTTCATCTCCAGAAAAATAAGATTCTCTCCCATTTGAGGAGATTATTAAGGCTTTCTTGCAAATGGCTCTCTGGTCTTTGAATGCTCCCTTGAAACTAAAATCCCTCACTTCTATAACAACCTTAGATATTTCACTTCTCAGAAATTCAAAGATTATTTCCTTAGTAATATTATCCTGCCAGAGAACTCTTTTATCGGTTAGATATAAGGAACCATTTTTCCAGGTACCTGCCCCCACATGCTGAGCAGTGCGGGAAGAGCTGGTTAAGGACCACATTTGCTCCTTTTCAATAATTTCCTCTCCATCATTCAGAAATTTAGCTCTTTCCTCTTCAGGAAAATGGTAAGGCAATTCCTCAAAGGGAAGATTCCTTTCCTTCATCCTCTCAGCAATCATTTCTTTCAATCCTTTAATATTTTTGCTATGTAATCTAACCATCTCTTTATTTTTAAAAAAGAGGATAAGTTCTTCCCTTCCTTTACCCCTCGCCTCCATCCTCCCCCTCAAGGGGTGTAATTTAATGCTCCACCCTTTTATTGCTTCATAGGTTGTCTCAAAGGAGATTTTGGTTAATTCTGGCTTGAAAAGAAGAAATCGCCGGTTGGTAAAATAGAATTTACCCAATTGCCAGCGAGGGTGTTGAAGCTGTTTTGCCCAGTATGAACCAAAAATAGAGGAGGTAATCTTCTCATTTTTTCCCAGAGGAACCTTACTTTCTACCTTCTTTTGAGGATGAAGTTCCTCCTTTGTTATCAGCTTGTTCTCCGCCATAGTAACACCCCCGGCAAGAGCGGCTTTAAGGTTAATATTGGCTAAGATAATATCGGCTACGGAAAGAGGAATATCACCGTAGATAACCGTCCCTTTTGAGAGAATAGTGTCTAAAGCATTGACTAAAGAATCATAAGATTTATCATCTTTATCTCCATTATCCTTAAAAGCAAATGCTTTATTTAATCTCTCCCTTGTTTCGCTAACCGATTCCACAATATCCTGCTCCTCCTTCAATTCTTCAATAACATTCTCTAAATTGGTAAAGGCGGTTTTCAATCTTTCCTTCTCCTCTTGATTCAAAATTTCTTCTTTTTTTATCATCCTCTCTGCCTGAAGTTTTAAGGTATCCCTTAAAATTTCGGTTAAGGTAATGACTAAACTGATTAAACCGCCTTTGGTAGTATCAACATCAACATTAATTCCAATGCCCTTGGGATTACTCTTTCTCATCCTTATTTTCTTTCTTAAGGGAAGGAATCTCTAAACCTATCTGCCTGGCGGTATCAAAAGAGGCAAGAAGTAAGGGCTGAATCTTTAAACTTAATACCTCTACATCACCAACAACGACTGGAATATCGGCAGAAATTGCTGTGCCTCTATCCAGTAATATTTCTAAAACATCCTCTAATGTTGCTTTTTCCTTTTTACCTTTTTTTGCCATTTTTCTCTCTTTCTTTACTTTCGGCTTCTCTATATTCCTGAAGGAATCGCCAGCGAGCCATTAGTTTCTCTTCCTGTTTTTCATATTTCTTCTCAGATATTTTTCCTTCATCTAAAAGGGTTTGAAGTTCAATCAGTTTTTTTTTGATCTGTTTTTCGTCAGGATAGAGTTCTTCATCTACCTTATCCCTGATACCTTTAACAATGTCCCAGGATAGTCTCGCGGGAAGAAGAAAAATATCATCAAGAATAAAAGGCATTTTATTTTATCTCCGAAAGCATTATCTCTAAATTAACAAAGTTATAGGGAGCGATTGCCGGAATGTATTTAAAGTTTATTTTTTCTCCGTATTCGCTATCCAATTCATTAATTTTATCTTCAAACTCCTTCACCTTTCCTTCTTCCACTAAAAAAGCGGTGTTTAGAACAGCATTGTAACCGTATGATTCATTCTCCTTGCTATCTACAGAAATTTTTTGTAGCTCCTT
>DAOVGU010000133.1 GCA_030672255.1 bacterium | reverse complement strand
CATAGCGAGCATCACTGCGGTCTCCTCAGCTATCGCTTCGTCAGGCAGGGTGCTCACAATCTCCTTGCCTTCGGCAAGCCGGCCCGCCTCACATCTCGGCGGGCGTGCCAAACAGTGCTCTTTATTCATCGCACTGGCACCCCAACGCTATTTCGTGCTCCTTACTCGTCGCACAGCGTCCGTGCCGCTGAAGTGAACCTCCGAGCCTCCTTATTCTATTTCATATTCTCTGGTAAATTCAATGGGTTGTAGCGGGAACGCTTTGAGATAAAGAAGAAAGTAGATTGATCGTTCGGAAGAGCTCCGATAGAAAGAGACTGAGGAGGCCCAGCAGTGTAAATCCCGGTAAAGGGTGATTTTTCTGCTTTCAAAATCCCTCTCCGCAAGACAATAGGAGGTAGTAAAGCTTGCCTGCCAGTCAGGATTGATCTTCCAATAGATGGAGGGAACGAGGGTATCAGTCTCCTCATATTCATAGCTGTGAGACAAACTAAAAGTATATTTCTTTTTCCACCAGGAAAAACTGGAAGTAGAGGTTTTCCAACGATTTTCCGGGATATCATAATCACTTTCGGCAGAAAATGACCAATTCGCTTTCGGTGTAAGACTAAAAATCAAAGAAGCATCCTCAAATCGGCTTTCTACCAAAGAATAATAGCTCTCAAGATTAAGGCGTGAAAGTTCCGATTTTTCCTTTCCTTCCCCTGAACAAAGCCGGTTAATTAACTGGAGAGTGATATATTTATCGGAGTGAAGGTTATCCAGGGAATCAAAATTCAGAAGTTCCTCCGGGTCTAAAGATACCTCTCGACAGTCAAGGGAGACCCTTGGTTCTACAATATGGGTAAGAGAGGCTTTCTTTATCGTGAAGGGTTTTTGGAGTTTAGTACCAAAATCTACTCCAGCCTCTCCCAGAGAACGGAAGGCATTATTGCCTTCGCTATCTGCCGTATAAAAGGTAAATCTGGAACCGAGGTGGGGCCTGACGTTTAACCATCCTCCATACCTCTTAGAAGCCATTATTTCATTGAAGGTATCAAGACGAACCGAACTCTTTATCTCATCGTCGATTTCCTTCTGCAAATTTACCAGATTCGTCTCTGAGCGAAAATAGAGATTCTTTCCTAAATTCTGAATAGGAAAGCCAAGGCTCATTTCAGGAAGCCTTTCCGTAACCGGATAAAAATCATTAACTCTAGTCCTTACCAAAAAATTCAGGAATCTCTCCGGTTTTCTTTCACTAAAGGAAAGATAGGTTCTTGGCTGTTCTTCCTCTAAATAATCATTATAGGCATAATCTTTCAAAAATTCCTCATCGGATAATTTGTGAAATTCAGAAAGAAGGGTTAAATCTCTCCCCTCCTCTTCCCAGATATTCCTATATTTGTAACTGAGCCGATAGCGATTTTCATCTTCTTCCTCTGTATCGGTCTCTTTAATATAGTAAGTCTTCAAGATTCCCTTCTCTCCATCCTTTGGTTTTTTCTTGAGATCAAACCCCACCCCTATTCCCTTTCTTTCACGAAAGTCAAGATGATAAGAGGGGGTATATTGTTTGCAGAAAGGAGTAAAGGTGGTGAGAAGATACCACCCCCAGTCATCAGTATAACCAAGGAGGTAGCTAAAGACACTTTCTGCTCCCTTTTCTAAACTCTGGCTGTAGTGAGGCAGATAAAGAATGGGAACTTTCCTCACATAAAAAGTTATTTTTCTTGCTACGAGTTTTTTACCCACAAAGATCTTTATTCGCTTTGCCTGGAAACGATAATGGGGAGGGTCAATATCGCAGGTAGTGATGTAGCCATTCTTGATTAGATATTCTCCTTTCTTCTTGATTTCCGCAGTCTCTCCCTTCCCATACCAGGGAGGGCTAAAAAAACTAACCTCTTTTAAAGAACCGCTCTCCCCTCCGATATTGTAGAGCAAATCTTTACCCTCAATCCTGCTTCCTTCTTGAAGAAAAACAACATTTCCAGGAGCCCAAATCTCATTCCTCTCTTTCTCATATATTATCTTATCTCCTTTAATGGTAAGCGACCCTCTTTTTATCTCTACATTACCCTCTAAAATTACCTTTACAATTCTCCCATCCTTGATGTAACTTTCTGCTCTATCTGCCTTCCAACTTATTGGCTCTTCCTCAGCAAAAAGAGAAGAAGTAGTAATTACCATAATAATTGACAGCATAGCTGCCATTGCGAGGAGCGATAAGCCTGCCCCTGCGAAAGCAGAAATGTCAATCTTTCCCTTGATGTCATTCCCGCAATGACTCTGAGCGGGAATCCATTGGATTCCTGTTTTCACAGGAATGACACTCTGTAACATCTGCGTTTATCTGCGTCCATCTGTGGTTTCATAAACCAGCAAACTTTAAACTTTCCTCCATTGACCTTACCCCTTCAGTAGCACCAAAGGATAGGGTAGATAATGCCCCTATGGCATTGGCAAACCTGCCAATCTTCTCCAGGCTCCATCCTTTAATAAAACCGGCCAAAAAGCCCGCTACCCAGGCATCACCAGCACCGGTAGTATCCCGTGGCTTAACCGGAAAGGCAGGAATATAGATTCCTTCTTTTCCTTGTCCCCGGAGAAAACAACCCTTTCCTCCCATCTTCAAACCAATAAGCTTTATTCCATATTGGAGAAGGAAGGAGGTTATCTTCTCCGGTGTTTTTCTGCCGCTAATCATCCTTGCTTCCTCGATGCTCGGCAGGAAAATATCCAGATGAGAAAGAGCAGGCTCCAAAACCTTCAGCCACCTATCCCTCGCATCCCAGGCAGTATCAAGGGAGGTTACGATCCCGGAAGATCTCGCCTTCTTTAAAAGGGAAGCGATCGGCTTTCCATCAAGTTTGGGCAGGAGAAAGCCCCCGGCATAATGTAGAATTTTATATTTCTTGACAAGAGCGAAATCTATATTATCAAGGCAATATTTTCCATTTGCTCCTAAGGAATGCAAGAATGTTCTTTCCCCTTCTTTAGAAACCATTACGATGGTGGCCGAGGTATTGGTGTTTATGGCTTGAATAAGGCCGGTTGTCTCAACTCCCATAGATTGCGCTTGCTGGACAATAAAATCCCCCAGGCCATCTTTGCCCACCTTACCGAGAACAGCGACCTTCAGTCCCAATTTAGCCAGGGCAAAACCGGTATTGGTAGCACATCCACCGGTATGCAACTGAATATTTTTCACTAAAGCAAGTCTGCCGGCCTCCGGCAGATTCCCTACTGGCTTAGTGACCAGATCAGCAACGACAATTCCCAGACAGGCAACATCTCCCATAATATGTTCGGACTATCTTCTTCGGCGGCACGCTCGATTTCCCCACCCCTGATTTAATCAGGGGGGAAATCTTCGCTCTTGCTCCTCCTCGCTCGTCCTTCGGACACCATGCCCGCTCGTCGGTAGCTAAGGCACGCTTACAGAAATAGTCCTCACATTAGTGTTTTAAACCAGAGGCGAGGTAGTTCCCTGGAGAAGGGCTTTGCTTTTCGGTCCCCTCTGTATCTCCCCAGAGGGGAGAACATTTTCTCCTCTGATAACCGAAATTGCGCTACTATCCTATATGCTTACTTTAGTAGCAATATGCGAGTAGGTTAGTTTCCAAGAAACCACTCACAGCAACAGCAGAGCGAAGTCACCAGACGAGCGGACGCCGTGCGACGAATAAGGAGCACACGGTTGGCGTCGGGTGCGAGTCAGTGAGCACCCTGCCTGACGAAGCGATAGCTGAGGAGACCCTTTGAAGGGAACTACCTCGCCTCCCTTATTGTATTGCTAAATGGGGTTGGTTGTCAAAACCTTGACTTTGTTTGTCCTAATGAGATAAAATAAAAATATGAATAAAAAGGTCAAGAAAGAGAAAAGTAAAAAGGGTTCTCAAGTAAAGGTTGAAACTACTCATCCTGTTAGAAGCAAATCCCGTATTAAATACGGGACTAACGGGACTCATACAAATATTCGCTGTAAAAACTGTTTAATTGTCGATGGTTACTTAGAAGGAGAAAAGGTCTGCAGATATTGTGGGGCAGGATTCTTATTGAATAGGGGGTGAGGGTTACTTTGAGATATTCGGGAAGGAACCCAAGTTTTGAGAAACTCTTCCGGAGATTCAAAAAAGAGGCAGAAAAGGAAAGGATCGCCCAGGAACTGAGGAAGCATGAGTATTACGAGAAACCAAGCAAAATTCGCCGAAGAAAAAAGAAGTTCAGAAGAGTATACCCGGAGAGCCAAGGTTGAAAAAGATCATTTTTACATCCCAATCCCGGCAATCTTCGCTCCGCAATCCGGGCACTTACCTTGCTTGATGTGATTTTCCAGGGTCTGAAATCCATAGCGGCGGATAACCACTTTTCCACAATTAGGGCAAAATGTATTCTCCCCTTCATCCCCGGGAACATTTCCCGAATAGATATAGTTTAGACCCACTTTCTTTCCTATTTCCCTTGCTCGATGCAGAGTCTCAACTGGTGTGGGAGGCAAATTGGTTAGTTTATAATGGGGATAGAAACGAGATAGATGCCAGGGTGTCTCTTCACCTAGACTAAGAATAAACTCAGCGATCTTTTCTAACTCATCTTCAGAATCATTTAAAGTTGGGATAATCAGGGTCGTCACCTCCACCCAGATTCCCAACTCCTTCATTAATTTTAAATTTTCCAGAACCGGCGATAACCTTGCCCCGCAGAATTTTTTGTAAAATTCTTCTTTGAAGCTCTTTAAGTCGACATCTGCCGCATCAAGATAAGGGCTGATTAATTTTAAAGCTTCCTTGCTGATATAACCATTGGTAACAAAATTATTTTTTATTCCTTCTTTTTTAGCAATCTTTGCCGTCTCATAGGCATACTCAAAGAAAATTGTGGGCTCGGTGTAGGTATAGGAGATGGATTTACATTTATTTTTTTTGGCGTAAGAAACAATCCTTTCTGGAGATAAAACCTTCCCTATAATTTCACTTTTCTCTTTTGGAAACTGAGAAATGTCATAGTTCTGGCAGAAGGAACATCGGAAATTACAACCAACGGTAGCGATGGAGAAAGCGAAGGAGTTAGGAAAAAAATGGAAGAAAGGCTTCTTCTCGATGGGGTCAACACTATCAGCAATTGCCCTCTCATAAACAAGAGTATAAAGAGTGCCTCCTCTATTCTCTCTGACTCCACAAATTCCTCTTTTTCCCTCTTCAATTATGCAATGATGGGGACAGAGGTTACATCGAACCTTCTCATCCTTTAGTCTTTCATAAAGAAAAGCCTCTTTCATTTGATAGCTTTATAGTTTCCCTTTAATATCCACAAGGAAAGATGCTTATATCCTAATCTTAATCCTTCATTTCTTCTCTCTCCTGCGAAAACAGGGTCTTCATGCTCAATCGCGATATCACCTTTATAACCAATGTCATATAAGGTTGAGATAAATCTCTTCCAATCTATCTCCCCTAAACCAGGAAGTCTATATCTCCACCAACGGCTTCCATAGATAGTCTCCTTGGCTAATTTCTCCTCTAAAATCTCAGTATCCTTGGCATGAACATGAAAAATTTTATCCTTATAATCTTTAGCCGCCTGAATGTAGTCTATTCCCAGCCAATAAAGATGAGAAGGGTCAAACTCCAAACCAAGGTTTTTTGAAGGAATTGCTTCAAACATTAAATCCCATACTTTAGGAGCAAAAGCAATATTAACCCCTCTAAAAGGATGTCCGCACATCATCGGACAGTTCTCTATCGCGATTTTTATTCCCTTATCTTCCGCTTTCTTCATTAAAGGAGTAAATACTTTCTTAAAAAGAGGAATATTGTCTTCTACACTCTTTTCCGAGTCTCTGCCAGCAAAGGTGCAGACAACCTTTACATCAAGTTTGGGTGCTATATCCAGAAGCTCTATGAATCGTTCCCTCTGCCAATCTTCCGGTTGAAGATGATTAAAATAGAAACCTAAAGCAGAAATTGCTAAATGGTTCCCCTCCATTTTCTCCTTGATACTTTCTGCCCCACCCTTCTTTGATATTACTTTCCAAAAATTAGCATCTTTGTCGTTACAATTAATCTCCAAACTGTCAAACCCTACTCTTCTTGCAAACTTTGCCTCTTCCTCGCTAAAATCTGTCAAATATCCCAACCTCATTTTTCTCCTTTTTCTAACCACGAATTTATCGAATTTAAAATATTTTCTGACAGGATTAACTGGATTTAATTGTAGTGGTCGAGCTTGCTCGACTATAGAGCAAAGTAAACTTTGCCACTACGATATATTTTTGTGTTAATCTGTGGTTTCATTTAAGCGCCGATTTGATTTCGGAGACGAATCTCTCAACCTCCTTTATAAGACCTCTCTTATTTTTATATTTCTCAATGATATTTAGAAGGGCGCTGCCGATGATAATGCCATCGCTATAGTTTCCAATTTCCCTTGCTTGCTCAGGTTTGGCGATACCAAAACCAACACAGATTGGTCTTTTCGTGAATTTACGAATCCTATTCAGAGATAGTCTAATTGTCTTTGGTAATTTTTCTCTTGCTCCGGTAACACCGGTTAAGGAGACATAATAGATAAAGCCTTTGCTCAAATTAGCAATCATCTTTATTCTTTTTTCGGGACTCGTAGGAGCGATAAGAAAAATGAGATCAAGGTTATGGCTTTTCAGTGTATTTCTTAAAGGATTCGCCTCCTCGGGAGGAAGGTCAGGAACGATAATCCCATCAATACCGCTTTTTTTACAGCTATCGGCAAATTTCTTCAGACCATATTGGTAGACCGGATTATAGTAGGTCATCAAGACAAGAGGAATATTAATCTCTAAATCCTTTGCTAAGGAGAAGGTTTTTTTCAAACTAATCTTTTGCTTCAATGCTTCTTGCGAAGTTTTCTGAATGGTAAGGCCATCGGCCACCGGGTCGGAGAAAGGAATTCCAAGTTCAATTAAATCTGCCCCTGATTTCTCCAAAGTAATAATCAACTCTATGAAGGTGGAAATATTTGGATAGCCAACCGTAAGATAAAAGATTAGCGCTCTTTCTCCCCTTTCTCTTAATCCTTGAAACTCCTTATCGATCCGGTTAATCATATTTTAATCACAGATGTCATTGCGAGGAGCGTTAGCGACATGGCAATCCCAAAAGACAAGATTGCGGAGCCTGTTCTGAGATTGTCATTGAGATTGCTTCGGGATTTTATCCCTCGCAATGACAGGCGAAGAATCCCACTGCTCGCAATGACATGGTTACATTTTACTTTTTATCTTTGCAACTTCTTCAAGGTCTTTATCTCCCCGACCAGAGAGGCAGAGGATAATAACCTCTTTCTTGGATAATTTTGGGGCTAATTGGGCAAGATAGGCAAGAGCGTGGGCGGGCTCTAATGCAGGAATGATTCCTTCTCTCTGAGAAAGAAGAGAAAATGCTTTTAGAGCCTCTTTATCGGTAGTCGAAACATATTTTGCCCGACCAATACTTTTGTAGTAGGAATGTTCTGGCCCAACCCCGGGATAGTCAAGACCGGGGGCCACCGAATGGGTAGAATGAACCTGACCATTCTCATCCTGTAAGAGATCGCTAAAACTTCCGTGCAATATTCCTCTTTTCCCTACTACCAAGGTGGCGGCATGCTTTCCAGTTTTTATTCCTCTTCCTGCCGCCTCCACCCCAATAAATTTTACATTCTTATGATGAAAGAAGGGATGAAAAAGACCGATGCTATTGCTTCCTCCGCCAACGCAGGCAATAAGATAGTCCGGCAACCTCCCCTCTACTCGAAGAATCTGATTTTTTGTCTCCTTACCAATTACTACTTGAAAATTGCGCACAATCAGGGGATAGGGATGGGGTCCGACAACAGAACCGAGAACATAATAGGTATCTTTTACATTGGTCACCCAGTCCCGGAATGTCTCATTAACCGCATCCTTTAAGGTTCTCGTGCCACTCTTTACGGGAATAACCTTTGCTCCCAGAAGTTGCATTCGATAGACATTCGGCCTCTGGCGTATCATATCCACCTCTCCCATATAGACTTCACATTTAAATCCTAAGAGGGCCGCCGCCGTTGCCGTGGCCACTCCATGCTGACCGGCACCTGTCTCGGCAATAATCCTTCTTTTCCCCATCCTTTTTGCTAAGAGAACCTGACCAAGAGTATTGTTGATCTTATGTGCTCCGGTGTGGCAGAGGTCCTCCCGCTTAAGAT
>DAOVGU010000022.1 GCA_030672255.1 bacterium | reverse complement strand
TTACCTTATTTCCCATAGTTTCCTATAGTCTGCTAAATTTTAGCCGAAATGTCAAATAATATAGACTGCGTGGTAGAGGAGAGGAAATTTCAAAAAATTTCTGGTGTCTAAATAGTGTCCATTTGGTAGGGGAATTTAGGGAATTCCAGGGAAGTGAAAAAATTAGCCAAAACTCTGTTAATTGTACTCTTAGAAAGGAAAAAGGTCAACGTAATCTTTGTTTTTTGTAATGCCAATTCTAAAAATAAAATGTAGAACCAATTAAAACTGAATGAGTGCCAATGCCAACATTTGGTTGTTTTATTCCGGCATTGGAAAGATGCCTGAAACTATACCCTGCCCACCATGCTTTGTTTTTACCGATAAATTTTTGAATTCCTACTCCCGCCTGGTCGTTGAAATTAAATCCACCTGATTGATATTGAGTCCCTTTCGTGAGATAAACAGGGCCTACGCCTCCCTCAATATACCAGTAAAAATTATTTTTAAGGCAAAACAGGTGCTTAAACAAGAATTCACACCCAATCTCAACCTCAGATGACGGGCTCGTAACTGGATTAATATAAGGTACAATCTCAAAAAAAGTTGCCCCCTTCCCATAAGGCCTTTCCTGATTCTCGCCTAGCTCCCAGCCAAACTTGAGTCCGAGATGTATATGGTGGTAATCCGGCTGGTTGAACTTCAGTGAACCGGTTCCGCAACCTGTAAGTATACTAAAGGTATCGCAGAAATGCTTCTCTGTCTTCTCCATACTCTTATTCTCTCCATAAGCCTGAGTGTCGTAAGATAAAAATAAGGTGAGGATTGAGAATAATAATATGGAAATAGTTGAGATAATTTCTAAAAAGGTTGTAGGGGAGTTGGGATTATCGTCCTTTTTTAATTTCATTAACCCTTTGTATTAACGTAAATCTTATTGTTCGTTAATGGGATAGGTCAGGTACCGGCACAACGATTCAACAGTTCAACAAGTGGTTTTGCCTCTTCTGGCATTTGTACTTTGTTGTTAAAGATAATGTCCTGCAGGGTAATACCTTTTATATTGTAAAATTTTTCATTGGCTTTTTTATCGCTTAAGAGAAATCCTCCTTCAAATGATGCTCCCGCATAAAGTCCCTTGGCTCTTGAATAGGCAAGAATTGCTGTACCAGGCCCCACCTTAGCTTCAGCATCCCTGCCAACCGGACCAATAGCGGCTGAAGCATCAACACCAATCTTAAATTTAGCTTTGGACAACATTTCCATGCCTTCCTTATTCATGATGAGAAAAATAGAATCAATGGTCTGTCCTCCAATCTGGTAACCGAAACTTCCCTCACCTGTCCTTATGAATGCTGGTGGACTCCATTCCCTGGTCTTTTTGTCTCTAACAAGGACTATCCCTGCCCCTCCTTTTATCCCGAAGATAAATCCTGCTTTGTACTGTCGAAGGATTATAATTCCCCGGCATTTTCTCATAACTGCTTGAGGAATATCGGTATCCGGAGTTTCCATAATATCCTCGAGATATTCTTGCGCTCTTTGAATCTTTTTGACCAACCCCTTTTTAGAATCGGCAAAACTTTCAACCACTACAAAAAGACTAAAAACAACGAGCAGAATAAATATTCTTCCTTTTGCTAATTTCCTCATTGCAACCTCCTTTTCAATTTTAGAGCCGATAATTTATTAATTCTATTCGATTGGCTCTGATTACCTCAATGATTTCGGTATCCTGGCGTCTTTTAGTCTGGCTGACGAAAGGCAATGGGCTTTGAGTAATCACCCCGATTACCTTCTTAGGACTATCAAGAGCTTCTTCAACCATCTTTTGGAATTTTGCTGAGCCTTCCCTGGAGGCCAAAATTCCTTCTCTTCCATCAAAAGTAACAATTTTGAAACCTACTCGTTTATTGTTTATTATTCTTTCTAATCTCCTCGGTATAAAAACCCCCGGTATTTCCCAATCTTTTAATCCACCCCTTGATTATTGTGGTCTTTCCTATCCCCGGCCTTCCGGTAAGGAATGTGTTCTTCATAGGCTTTTAATGAACATATTTATCAAGGAGGATATAGGCCTCTCGGATAATTGCTTTGTAGTTCTCCAGGACTAATTCTTTAGCCACCTATCTCACAATCCTAAATCTGAAGAAATTTCCTGCATTGCCTCAAGAGAAAGCTTAACAAAATCCTCTAAGGAAAGCCCTAAATTCTGGCAACCGGCAATCTGTTTTCGGTTTACGGCCCGAGCGAATCCTTTCTCTTTATAACGGTTGAGAACATTTTGAGGAGTGAGACTCTTTAATTTCTTATCAGGAAGAACCAGGGCAGCGGCAACAATTAAACCTGTTATGGGATCACTACAGAATAGAGCCTTATCCATTTTTGTCTGCAGAGGAAGATTATGAACTTCATTATGCACTCTTACCGCCTGTACTATTTCTGAATCGACCCCCAATTTCTCTAAGAACTCTGCACCCACTAAACTGTGTCTTTTTAAATCATTTTTTGTTTCTTCATAATCAATATCATGAAGTAGTCCACATAAACCCCATTTTTCTATATCTTCGGCAGAGTGCTTGGCCAATTTTCTCATCACCGCTTCAACTGCCAAGCAGTGTTTCAATAAATTTTTGGTCTTGATCTTTTCTACAACCAATTTTAAAGCTTCTTCACGAGTCATTTTTCCTCCTGAAATTAAGAACGTTACCTTCTACAAGATAGCTATCATGAAGTAATGAACTATGGAACTCTTTTTCAAAACGGAAATGTGCACTTTTTACTTCCCTTTTGGTATCTCCTGGTGTTGCGTGTTTTGGATAGATGGAAACAATTGCATTTTGCTTTAAAATTCGGTAGATTTCATTTAGTAACTTCTTTCTCTTATTTGCCCCTGGGAAATAACTATCGTGTATGATATCATAAAGCAGGACTATATCCATAGATTCATCTTTCAACCCAATTTTCAATTCTCCCAAGGTTTTCATTACTTTGATATTTTCTAATCCGTATCTTTTTGCCCTGCTCATTAAAAATTTTAAGGATTCCTCGTCCTTGTCTACAGCATATATCTTGCCTCTTGCCCCAACTATTTTTGCCGCAGGGATAGTATAATCACCAATTCCACAGCCAAAATCTACGACCTTTTGCCCCTCTCTCATACCTATGCTATGCAAAAACTTCTTGCCTAATCCTTCTAACCAATCCTTTGTTTCCTTGCTTTCTTCCATCGCTTTACTCTTTCTTACTTTCATTTACTTCTTTGTATTCGGTGTCAATCACATCTTTCTTCATTTCTTGCGACAAGATTTTCTTCCTCACAAACAAATAAGGAATGATGACGAAAAGACCGCCAAAATAGGTGCCTATTCCCCAGGCGCAATATGTTTTCAATCCTAACTCCTTTGCATCCTTATAAACTAAAAATGCAGGCACAATCCAGAAAACTAACGCAAAAAATTGTATCATTGCAACTTTATCTTAACAGCAATCTCGTTGTTTATCAAGGAGATATAGGCATTAGCAAAAGATTTTTAGACATACTAAACCGTCACGGAAGAGGTATCTAAAAACGGGATGTTGCTTTGGGGCTTTGAGAAAAATCCTGAAGGACAGCGTGAAAAATTATGGCCTCTCCAGCTTTTTTGAGTCCTCCTCTTGTTCGATGATAATAAATCGCCCAAACAAGAAAAAATGTCCCAATCGCTACAAGAACAAGCGAAATATAAATTATAATCGCTGGAAAGGAGATTACTGGCAGTCGAGCGGAGAACTTGAAGTTGAGCGGCAACCAAAGTATAAAATAAACAACCCACGGAATAAACTCCCACCTTTCATCTTCTACAAGTCCTCTTTCTTCAAGTCTTTTATATGCTTCTTCAGGAGTGAGCTCTCTTGCTTGTAGTTTCTTCACCAGATTCTTTACATTGTCTTCTTCATTTTTCATTTTCTCACACTTTTGTCTTGATTTTTTCTAATGCTTTTTCTGCTTTCTCCATATTTTATTATATACGCTATTAATAAAGAGAGCAAATTAAAGATAGAGTGAGATTGTAATAATTTCTGAATTTGTGATAGAATAAACCAGCAACTACAATCAGAAATAAATAAGATAGTTCGGATATGAATAGTTAACTGACATTTTGGATTGCGATTCCTGGTAATTGCAAAAGGAGATCATGAAAATACTTCGCCTTGGTGCGATTGGTTCTTGGCGGTGAGTTGATTGAGTACACGGAGATGATGGGACGGGCTCGCAAGGTAGCTACTGATCGGATGATCGCCCAGGCTGAGGCTTGGGGCTGACGCAATCATCAACGTGCGCTATATGACCACTAGCGTCATCGGCAGAATAAAGGAAGAAAAGTATGGTTGAGAAGAAACAGTGGCAGCAGGAGATTGTTAAAAGATATGAAAAGAATCCTATTATAACCTTAGATGATATTCCCCAAGCGGCTAATGCGGTGTTTAATGCCGCGGCGGCCCGCTATCAGGATAAGTATTTGCTCCTGCTCAGAGTAGAAGGGTTAGAGGGGAAGTCGAGATTCTTCCTGGCGGAAAGTGCTGATGGAATTAATTTTAAAATTTCCAAAAAGCCTGTTATGGAGTGGAGTAATGAAGAACCATTTAAAACATACGAAAAAAGAGGCGTGGAAGATCCAAGAATTACCAAGATTGAAGATACCTACTATATTCTTTACATCGCTTATTCTCACAGTGGAGCACGCATTGCTTTAGCCTACACAAAGGATTTTAAAACCTTTAAAAAGGTTGCTATTATTTCCGAGCCAGAGAATAAGGATGCCGCCCTTTTTCCCAAAAAGATTAATGGTTACTTTGTCCGCTTTGACCGTCCAATCCACAGGGGAATGTGGATATCCTATTCAAAGGACTTAATCTATTGGGGAAATTCTCGCTGTGTTATGGAGAGCAGACCAGGCTACTGGGATTCCCATCGCATAGGTGCTTGTGCACCGCCTATTGAGACCGATAGGGGTTGGTTGGAGATTTACCACGGAGTTAAAAAGACGGCAAGTGGCAGTATCTATCGGTTAGGGACCGCTTTATTTGATCTCAAGGACCCTTCCAAGTTAATCGCCCGGGGCGAGGCTCCCATCCTTTCTCCCCGGGAATATTATGAAAGAGTGGGTGATGTAGATAATGTGGTCTTTTGCGGGGGAACAATCTTGGAGGAAAAAACCCAGGAGGTAAAAGTTTACTATGGAGCAGGAGATACATGCATTTGCTTAGGTATAGCCAACCTCAACCATCTGGTGGAAAGATGTTTTGATTAAACAGCCCTGATTAAGGCGACTTCGGTGAAAAGGGCGATAAAGATTGTTCTGCAAGAATCTTATTCAGAATATTATACATTTACTTAAACCTATTCCTGACAGTCCCGTATTTAATACGGGACAGGAATATTCTAAAGAAAAGTAACTACCCTATTCCTTTTTTCCTTTAATATATCTCTCAGGAGAAATGTACACCGGCTCAGGATATCTCGCAATATGCAAAACTCCTGCCTTTACCACATCAAAATAACCTTCCTCATCAAGAAGCCCCTCATCACAAGATCCGATAAGCATTTCACCAGCAACCAGCATATGGGAACCAACCTCTTTCTCCCATTTAAATCTGCATTCAATATGCGCTTTGTATTCTGCTATTTTTGGAGGTTCAACCATCGTAGATTTTAACTCAGTGAGTCCCGCCTCCTGTATTTCATTAATACCCTTTGGATAGCTCTTTCCAAAGATCATTATTGTATCTATTTGCTCTCTCCCTGGTAAGTTAACAACAAACTCTCCCGTCTCCTTGATGTTGCTATATGTATGATGTCCAGGGAAGATAGCCACCATTATCAAAGGTGCAACTCTGACATAAGAACCAAAAGCAGCACCGTTTACATTACCCTCCTTGTCAACTGTAGTAATGACAATGACAGGTTCTGAAGTAAGCAATTTCCCGCATTTATCTTTAGAAACTTCAATCTTCATAATATTCCTCTCCTCCTTTGCTTTATCTTAACACCAATCTCATTATTTATCAAGTATCAAACCGAAAAGGAATAACCTATCTGAGGTTATGACTATTCAGCTTGGTTTTATCTGGCTTGATGAAAATGGCAAGGTTACGGCTAAGAGGATTGTGTTGGAATTTGGTATTACTTTATTGACTCACTCAATCAACCACACCAAAGGTTTCAATCCTATCCTCACAATTGCTTTCAGAATAGGTTTATTCCTGATGAAGTCTGCAATGGGAGGAGAGGTTTTATAGTAAAGTTTTGCAAACTCCTTTCCGGCGGTAGTTTTCAGTAAAATATTATCCCTGAACTCACAGAGGCTTTTTACCTCTTCTGCCATTGGTGTGCCGAAGGCTGCGGTAGCGATGAAGCAACCACCTCCACCTCCGGTAGTAGTCTCCTCCTCTGCAGCTTCTTCCTCCGTAGTAGAACTATAACTGTAGAGACCGGTTTCGCTTCCACCAAGAAGGCTACCGTAGATAAGGGCATTGATATTATCCTGGTCAAGTCCTTCATAGAAAAGACTCCAAGTCGCTCCACTGTCGGTACTCTGGTAGATATAATTATCTACCGCCGCATAAACCTCTGCCGAGTTATCGGGATTAACAATGATATCTCTGCACAGACCACCAGTGCCCCCAGGAATTTCAAAAACCTTATCCCAGGTATCACCTTTGTCGGCACTCTTGTAAACGAAATCGCCGCTCGGAAGCCCATCCGCATATGTTCTAATTCCACAATAAATTATGTTATTGTCTGTAGGGTCAGCCGCCAGGCAATTGACGATGGCACTATTGTTTAGCACCGTCCAGGTATCTCCCCCATTAATACTCTTTCTTAGACCAAGCATAGTAGAATTTTCTTCTGCCGCCGCCTCCTCAGTACCTAACCCAGCTAAAACAATAATTTCTTCTTCTGTACCCTGGGAAAAGAGCACCGTATTAACCGGCACTCCGGTAAGAACGCTATTCCAGGTTACTCCCTTATCGGTGCTCTTGACCACTCTTCCGTCATTTTCACCCCGTTCCCAATCGAGAAGAGAAGCATAGACAACATCAGGGAGGTCGGAGGATACAGCAATCTTTGTCACATTTACATGTGAACCTGCTGGATAGATCTCCTTCATAATCCAACTTTCCCCTCCATCATCACTGGTAAAGATTTCTCCGGCGTTACCTCCAATGTAGACGGTATTATACTCTACCCCATCATAATTAGGTTCTATCGCCACGGACATCAAAGGCTCCTGTCCCCCGGTCTCTGCTGCTGGTTGTCCGGCAATAAGATTCTGGGGATAAATAGGAAAGGTCCAGGTCGGGGAACCGCTAAAATCACTTGTCTTTCCTGCTCCAGATTTAGATACAAAGAAGAAGGTGTTCTTATCACTACTTAAAGCCGCATCATAAATCACCAATGCTTCGAGTCCCTCGTAACATTCAACCCAATTAACTCCGCCATTGGTACTCTTGGCTATCCCCCGGTCAGAACTAGCCAAAAGGAAATTGGAGTCAATTGCTAAAGCACCGTCATTGAGATGGGTCTCTGTGCTTCCTCCGGAAAGAGGGAAACCTTCCCAGGTCTCTCCCCCATCAGTACTCTTGGAGGCGCTGATAAAGAGATTCCCGTCATCGTCAAAAACGATATACTGGGGACAGCCACCGGAAAAATTCTCCTTCTTCTCCCAGCTATTTCCTCCATTCCCACTGCCATAAACCGCAGGATTTGCAGAACCCCCTGCAATATAGAGAGTAGTGGTAGCCAGGGTATCACCTGAGCTTGGGTCTATTCCTACTACCTGGAAGTCGGTGAAATCCGGGATAACAACCTCCTCCCAGGTATCTCCCCCATCACCAGTCCGGTGAAGATCGCTTTCCCCCTCTATTTCACAAACAGCAAAGATAATATCTGCTGCGGAAGGATGAACCGAGGTTGAAATAACCCGGGAAGTATCCCCAAAAGAATCTCCACCTATCATGCCCCAGCTAGTCCCATTGTCACTACTTTTATATAGAGCGCCCCCTGATGTTCCCAGATAAAGGGTAGAGCCAACAATAGCCAGAGATACAGGTGTATTATCGTCATAGCTCTCGGGATTGAAGGCAAGGGACCAACTTGCTCCGGCATCGGTGCTTTTCAAAACTCCATCGTTCAAGCAGACATAGAGATAGCCATTATTCTGGTCAACCACACTGTCCTGTGCCTCTCCTTGATAAGGGTCACTACTGCTGAGAATAACCGACCAGGTAGCTCCGTCATCGGTAGACTTGAATACCTTATTTGGACCCATAACTGTAGCATAGACAATGCACGTAGTTCCGTCGTTATAAATGGATAAACTGTGCACCTGAGCCCCATAAAGACCAAAGTTTGTTGACACAATATCTGCAGAGAGATTACCTGTAAAGAGCATCAGCAAACAGGAAAAAACAAAAGCCAATCCTACCAATATCTTCTTATTATCCATTTTTATTTCCCCCTTTCTACAAAACAAAAACATTCTAACCTTATTTTGATTATACCTCAAAAAAATAGGTTTGTAAAGTTTTTGACCCATTTTTAGGTTTTAAGACACTCTTTTGCTAATTGAAGAGAGGAAAGAATCTCCTCTTTGGCATTCTTCTGGATAGGTTCTCCATGGCCAGGATAGACGATTTCTATATTTAGATGAGTTAATTTTTTAATGGAGGAACCTAAATCCTTATTGTTACCTCCTAAATCTGTTCGGCCAATGTTACCACCAGCAAAAATGGTATCACCAGAAAATAAAATTCCATCCTGATATAAGCAGATTGAACCAGGCGTGTGGCCAGGGGTGTGAATGACCTCTAGTGAAAAATCTCCTAAGTTCAGTCTTTCTCCTCCCTTTAAGAGGATATCCGGTTTAATCTTTGGGATAGACAAGCTTTTTAGTTCCTGCTTGTGAATAGCAACCTTGCTCTTGGTTACTTTGAGAAGAGAGGGAAGGGCGAGGGTGTGGTCGGGATGGCTATGGGTAAGGATAATAAGAGCCAACTTTTCAAGAGCAATTTCTTTCTTTAAGTTTTCAAGGAGATTTTCCGGTTCTACTCCCACATCAATAAGGGTAATCTTCTTTGCTTTGACGAGGTAAACGTTTGATGAAAAGGAAGAACTTATAAAGGGAATAATCTTTATCATCTTAGCGGTGGGAAGAGGATTCGAACCCCTGGTCCGCGTAAAACGGACTCTGGTTTTCAAGACCAGCGCCATCAACCACTCGGCCATCCCACCTTTCTTAATTGCGCTACCTCTTCTGAAGATGCTTAAGCTCCACAGATATTAAATCCTTCTCCGGCTCTCTATAGATTAACGAAATAGTCCCACTTATCCATAGGAATGGGAAGAGGTTTGTTCAACTCACTGGATTTGATGGCCATTTCACCAAGCAATGTTGCCCGGTAGCCAGCCAGTTCGTCGCAAGGCGTTTGAGTGTTATTAATAATCGCATCAATAAATCCATCAAGCATAGCTTCATACCCATGGTCAGCTAACAGGGAAGAAAAAACTCTTTTTGAATTTGATAAGTTTTGGACTCGCGCTTTATACTTTTCCAAATATCCTGATAAACCGCCTTGTTTACCAATATCTGGAAATGGGTCTTTTTGAAGAGCAAATACTTCTTTTTCTATTCCGGGCCTACCATAATATTGATTTTCCACAAAAAATTCCATCCGGAACAAACTGCCATCGCACGCGATTTCGTACATCTCTTTTGGATAATCAAATGTGCCATTAGGAGTCTCAATGATTGTTGCCGCGTTACCACTTTGAAATGCAAGGTGGATACCGTATCGCATACGAGGAGAACCCCACGCTTGGATTTCTATCGGTCGATCATCGTCGAAAAGCCAGCATGCAAGATCAAGCCAATGCACAGCCTCTCCGATAATCAATCCACCACCAGTAAATGGATCTAGATGCACCAACCGATAGGAGCTACTTTCGTCTTGCACACGAATAAAAAAATCGGTTAACTTCTCTTCAATAAACTTTTCCCGAGGCCTTTCAACATATTGCCAGGGTTGATGTTTGGGATTTGCTTTATGTCTTAACCACTCGCGTTTCAATGCCACTACAGCTGGTGCCATACGCCGCATATAGTCAACACAAAGCTTCACACCACCACTCCGAGCAGCCCGAATTATTCTATAAGCTTGTAATTCGTTCATAGCCATAGGCTTTTCACAAAATATGTGTTTGCCATGTTTAGCAGCACTTTCAATGATCGGCACATGCACTTCATGGGATGTGGCAATGCATACAATATCTACTTCTGGATCTGAAGTTACGTCTTCAAAGGAAGTAGTCTTCCGTTCAGCCCCGAACTTGGCGGCGAAGGCACGTGCTTTTTCATCGGATATATCGCAAGCCCATTTAACTTTAGCAACATGTGGATTTCTAACAAGGTTGGGCCCGAGCGTCTGCATTGCGAATGCTCCACAACCAATTTGTCCTGCCACAAATTTCCCTGCCATTTTCTATCCCTCCTTTTAATATATGGTACTTACGTAACAAACTATGTTTAATCTTCTAACTTATCCGGTACCATTGACTATTAATTTAACCTTTTTTTTACTTCCTGTCAAAGATTCTTCTTGAGTTCTACAATTGACAGGAAACCAAAGAGGGGGTAAAATTGCATTTTAGAAAATCTTAACCATTACGGAGAGAAACCTTAGTGAAGCCAAAAGAGAGCTATTTTGATCGTGAAAAACTTACCGCCATACTTGCTCCTGAGAAAGGCTACCTGCATCGAGGGCTCCTTGAAGATACTTATCACCATTTAGTTACTCTTTCCTGGCCTACTTTCCTCTTATTGACCGTTTTCGCTCTTTTTCTCGTTACCACAATTTTCGGATTCTTTTACTATCTTACCGATACAATCAAGTTGAACTATGCAAATGGAGATATCACCATCTGGGATGGACTCTTCTTCAGCATAACATCAATTACTACTGTGGGTTACGGTGATATCAGGGCAGTTGGGATAGGCCGGATAGCTTCGGGGGTTGAATCCGCAATGGGTCTTATGTTTATCGGCGCTTTCACTGCTTTAGCATTTGCAAGATTCAGCCGTGCGCGTATCAAAATACATTTTAGTAAACAGATTGTTTTTGATAAACACGAGGGGCTTCCTGCACTCCTGTTCCGGGTAACCAATCTCAGGGGAGACGACTTGATCGGGGCTTATATGAATTTCTATTTTATAAAGGTAATCCATCAAAAAGACGGGACCTTTACAAGGCGCTGGTATAATTTAGAATTGACCCCACCCGATATGCCAGTTTTTTCTTTTAGTTGGAAAGTGGTGCATCAAATAAAGAAGGGGGGTTACTTTGAAGGAATGGATGCAGAAGAAATTCCAAAAAGTAATGGAATCTTTCTTGCTGTTTTCAAAGGCTATGATGTAGACTTAGCTGCAGAATCCACAACTTACAATGTCTGGCCAGCAGATTCTGTAGTTGAAGGTAGTCTACCCGAACTAATGGTAAAAGGAAAGAATGGGCGGCCGATAGCAATTCCTTTTAAGAAGCTCGATGAAGTTGTGAGAAGAAAGAATGGACAAAACTTTATTAGCAATCGGAGATAAAAAAGATTGGGATTCATTTTTAAAGTTTTATCGACATAGATACCTACTTAAAAAATACAATTTTTATTTTGAATCTACAGATTA
>DAOVGU010000178.1 GCA_030672255.1 bacterium | reverse complement strand
GGGGCCCCGCACCAAAAACTCCAAAAACCAACGCTTTTTTATTTATAACTAACCAACTAGTTTTTAAACACTGTGCACCCCTCACCCCTCCTTTATATTTATATTGTTCGGTAACTTCTCTGGCACTCTTTTACATACTGAACGAGCACCTCACTAATTCTTTTTACCCTGCGGTTGAATGTCGCAGTGTAAGATTGTAAGGTTTTCAGGCTCAGGGTTTCTAAATTCTGCAACCTTAAGGATTCCAATTCCGAAAAGTTTCCTTTCAATTGCGGGTTTAAATAGAAGTAATCAAGTAAGGCTTTTTCGGGCAAAGCGATAAAGAACTCCTGTTTGCGATCTACCTCTTTTTTAAACCCAAAAAAGAGGTCTCCTTTCAGGGTACGGTATTCAAATCTTCCCAGGGCATTCTCAAAAATACTGGTTTTTTTAGTGGTGGCCGAGGTGAAAACTGTAACCTTCTCCGGAATCAGGTCATAAAAACCGAGGGCATACTCCACACTGAGATAAGAAGGTGATAATAGAAAATTAGCAATAAATAAGGGGGGTGGTTCAATTTTCCGATACACGGGGCTAAAAAGATACAAACCTTTTTTCAAAGGCAAAAGGTAACCTCTCTTCACCCATTCCCTCACCTGACGCCGCAGGTGCCGGCTATCTTTGCTGTAAAGAGTAAAAGTGCTGGCATCGATCAGTGGGACGTCTCTATAAATCTCTACAAACTCATTAAATTTCATTTCTCTATATTGATATTTTTATCAATGTAGAGAAATATTATCAGAAAAGGATAAAAAAAGTCAAGGGCGATATCCTGTTTCCCAAATCCTACTTGCATCTTTGCTCAGGAAAAAATTTCATACCTTAATGGTCCTGCCCAGGCAAACCCACCTTTGGTAATAGCCAAATTAGAAGGGTAAAAAGTATTAGGCCGATTAATAGCTACCCTCAGTACATACCAGTAATTGCCTTTTTTAATATCGCTATCTTTCCAGGGAAAGGAAATTCTTTTTGCGAATACATCTCTTAAGAAAACAACCTTCCCGTTTCTGATAATGGTTATATTATTTATCCTTTCGGGAGAGATAATATCTATATTGAATATCGGATAATCGCTACAGTTCTTTTTTAATGAAAAATTGATGCTAATCCTTGAGCCATTGGTAGCATAGCAACGGTTTTTTCCTAAGGCTTCCAATATATCTGCTCGGGTAAGTTTTTTAGCAAAAAGAGCCGTTAATGCCCCACACAATCCTGGATTTCTTCTATGGGAATCACTACCTCCAACCAAACCACCTCTGAAACCTTTGTTTAAGGTCTGAAATATATCTTTTCCTCTTTCTATATAAATTTCCCATCCAGATGTAGCTTCAATATTTTTCTCAGAAGAAGATTTACTTAATCTCCACATTTGGTGATGAGGATGGAGTATCCATTTCTTTTTCTCAGCAATTTTTGTAAGATTTTCTATCTTTGCCCCGATTAACGTCCAGCGAGGAATGTCATCCGGCGCATCACTCATCAAAACTGAACGATGGTTAACTTTTCCTTTATCGCCCGCAGAACTCCATTCAAAACCATGTAAGGCTACAAATTTACCCTCTTCATTGAAGAAATCGGCATAGAACTTATCAAAGAACCACTCACTTTCCTTCATATCCAAAAGATAACTATCGTTATCGGTTAGGGCAACGAAATCCAGTAAAGCCTTGTCCCTAGCATAATGGTATATTTCATCAACCTCTCCCTGGGCATCGTCTGAAGTAGAATTTTGGGTATGAATATGAATGTCTCCCCAAAATAGACTTTCTTTTTTATAATTCCTGTCTTCACTCAAAGGTAAGGATATTTCTTTCCACTCATCATACTTTTCACATTTCAAATAGGGATACTCACTACTAAGATCGATTTCAAAAGTAGAGAACTTTCTCTCTTCGCCAAGCCCACCTTTCAATGCTCCGACATTAAATTTATTGTCTCGAATTTCCCTCTTACTGTCTGTATCGTAAAAGAGCGTCTCTTTGTGTATTGAAATAGGTTTAGATTTTTG
>DAOVGU010000041.1 GCA_030672255.1 bacterium | reverse complement strand
AGTTCTGTGATGGAACAAGCTCGTCTTTTGGTTGCGTGAATCCTCCTATTAATTGTGGGATAGGTTTTATCCACAATGGAGGAGCGAACTTCATGTGGCTGGATGGTCATTGCAGTTGGCATAAGGAAAGCGAAATAAAGACCTCCTGGTGGACTTTAGCAAAGGATTAAAAAAAAAGTAAATTGTAGGGGCATGGTGAGGGCTATACAACAGGTGAGTGTCAGCATGACCCTTTTTGGGGATTCTATGACTAAAGAGTGAGAGAGGGAAGGGACAATATGCAAATCAAGGTTGAGAATTTTGCCTCTACAAAGAGGGTTGCCCTGGGAAAAGATAGTGGATATTTTCCGGTTATTGCTACGACCAATGGCGAAGATGTGCTTATCGTCTATCGTGCTGGAGCAGGGCATATGGGAATCAAAGGTCGTTTAGAAGCAATAAGAACAGTGGATGGAGAAAACTGGAGTGAGCCTGTAGTGATAGCTGATAGTGCCCGGGATGACCGTAATCCAGCTATTGGGGTAACCAAAGGTGGCACTATTGTGGTTGCCTACCACGTCAATGGAAACTATAGAGGTGAAAAGGAGTATGACCCAAAACTCAAAAATCTAAACACCTATATTACATCTTCAAGAGATGGTGGTATAACCTGGGAAACACCTTATGAGCTAAATTTAGAACTATTTGATGGTCTTTCTCCTTATGGACAAATGCTAACTTTAGATGATGGAAACCTCCTTATGCCTATCTATGGTAAGAAAGGTTTTAAATCTGATGAGCATCCACCGGCTCACAACTGCAGCTACCTGATCCGTTCTACCGATAATGGATTAACCTGGAAGGAAGCCAGTCTGGTGGGAGAGAATGTGAATGAAACAGCCTTTTTAATGTTACCTGATGGAAAAATATTGGCTGTTATGAGGACCCCGAAAGATGGCCATCTCAGTGCAACTTTCACTGACAGACTGGGACAAGGATGGACTGCTCCGGTCGATGTTACCCGCGGGGATGAGTATCCTGGCTGCCTGACTTTACTTTCCAATGGATATATCTTACTCTCTTACGGATATCGTGCCAAACCCTATGGTGCCCGGGGATTAATTAGCAAGGATAGTGCCCGGACCTGGATTAGGGAAAAAGAGCTAATCTTTGGAGATAAAGCCTCCAATTGGGACTGCGGCTATCCAAGCACGATTCGTCTCAAAGATGGACGGTTGATAACCGCCTTTTACTCAACTATCGGAGAAAAGGCTGATGCCTGGTCCTGTCGTGGGGCAAAGTGTCATCTACTAATTTACAGAGAAGAAGAACTTCTTCAAGCTATACAGAAATGAGAGATTTTATCATTAAATTGGAGAGAAAATGAGAAAAATATTGTTTTTAGTTTTAGGGATAATTTTCTTTAACTTTAATTCTGCTTTTGCTCTTAATCTTAAGCAGGAAGAAGGGAAGTTCTTAGTAGAAAATTCTTTTTATCAGGTAACCATCACAGAAAAAGGTGGTTCTATCAAATCCCTTATTCTCAGAGAGACTGGAAATGATCTTACAATGACCGGTATGGGGAATGACCTTGAAATAACTGAAGGTCAGCCAGGCAATAGATTTGTCATCTACAATCTAACCATAGAGAAGAAAAGTAAAAAGCAAATATTCCTAAAAGCATCTGCTAAAGGAATTACTAAAGGAGATAAAACAGAAAGTAGAGTTATTCTGGCTAAAAGAAAAAGAATAAGAGAGGCTAATTCAGCAAAGATTCTCATCACTGGCGGAATAGATGGAAACCTACGTAACTATCATCTCTATAATATAGGGCGCTCCTTAAAATTTTTACCCTCCTTGCAATTAGAAATTAGCGAATGTCTGTCCAGAATGTATCCTCGCTATGAGACCCATTTCCTTAAGGGTTTCCCGGTCTCTCTTACAGGACTTTCTGCCTATAAGGCTATTATTCTCATTGATATCCCTTCCTGGGTATTTACCGAAAGAGACCAGAATAACCTTCTTTCCTATGTTAAGGAAGGAGGGAACCTTATTCTGGTAGGAGACCATGCCCGGGGGTATAAGGGAACAAGATTTGCAGAGACAATCCCTTTAGAGTTTGACTATACAAAGGAGGTAAAGGGCTATAGTGGAAGAATATTGAAAGATAAGAGCGCCTGGCTAAGGCCAATAATTGTGGATAAAAATAATCCTATAATTAGAGGTTTACCTTTAAATATCCCAAAGATTGTTGTGCATAAATCCAAAATAAAACAAGGAAAACTTATCCTTAACTGTGGAGACTATCCTTTATTAGCAAAAAGAGATTACGGAAAGGGTAAAATCATCTCATTTCCTATTTCTTTAACCGATAAAGTTGTTCCTGCCTCTTACAGGCCACCAGATGTTAAATATGACTTCTGGAATGATAAACTGATTAACTGGAGTTTTTATGGTGAGCTATGGAGAAATATTATTCTATATTCTCTAAATAAAATGCCTTCAGTAGATTTCAGCCAGGTTACTCCTCCGGAGAAAATAATTACCTATCCGGCCTCTATAAAACTTTCCGCTGAAATCACCAACTTCTCAAATATCTCTCAGGAAGGCTCTATTTCTTTTACCCTTTATAAGAATAAAAAAGAGGTAAGAAAAGAAGATACCAAATACAGTCTCTCCCCAAAAGAGAAGAAGAAAATGGCATTTAAGGTAGAGTTGGGCTATCCCAGAGGAGATTATTCCTATAACATAGATATCAAGAACAGAAAAGGAAATATTCTTTCCTATCTTGATGGGACCTTCTCCGCCTTACCCAGGACATATCTAAAGGCAGAACTTCCTATCATTCCTGTATTCGGGAGAGGCAGTTCAATGAATCTAAGTATTACCTCCTTTAACCTAAATAAAAAAAATCAATACCAGATTAAAACTTCCCTCTTTGATTTCCGGGGAAAAAGAATAGAAGAACTATCTCCGGTGGAGGTAATTCCTCCAAAAGAGCTCTATTCATCAAGTAAAGAAATAAAACAGAATCTGCCCCTTGGAAACCTGATGAAGGGTAATTATCAAATAGAGATAGAACTCCTGGAGAATGAAAAGGAAATAGATATAGTCAAAAAAGATATCTTTCTTGTTCCTTCTTTAGAGGAAGAAGACCTCTATCCTAATATTATCTATGGAATTGCTACCACCGATAAAGAACAAACCCTGAAAGATACCAGAAAGAAGAAGGAGATGGGCTTTAACGGCATCCAGATTTATAATTGGAGTAGATATAAAAGAGGCAGCCGGGATTATAATAGTGCCAGGGTGGGCTTCTATGCTTTTCAGGAAGCGCAAAGATTAGGGATGCTCTTCTGTCCCCACTCCTCTTATGGACAACGTTCCTGGAATAGGTGGTGGAGAGGCTGCCCCAATACAATTATTAGCAAAGAGGTAGAGAAAAAGGACATAGAGGATATAGAAGATTATCTTTCTTTATACGAGAGTTCTCCTAAGCATTTTGCTACCTATGTAGCTGATGAACCAGGAATAAATTATCATAAAAGTCAGAAATGTCCTGTCTGTCAGAAGGCCTTCAAGGATAAGTATGGTTATGAGATGCCTGCTGGTAAAAAAGATAAGAACTATTATACTGCCTATAAGTTCATCTGTGATAAGAACGTAGAATCCTTAAAGAAAGCAATCTCCTTTGTTAAGAAGTACAATCCTAAACTTAAACTCTACGGTGCTTTTAATCGGTGTGGTAGTTTACGGGGAGGGTTAAACATTAATGGTATTGTCTCTATCCTGGATATCGTTGCCGTAGACCATTATGAATACGGCAAGGATCCTTATTGTCTTGACCTTTTATGGGGAGCATCCAACTTCAAGAACAATATCTGGCTTGTCCCCAACACCTGCATAGCACGTGGAGGGGTCTATTTTCCGCGATATATTGGCACTCAGGTCTATAATGCTTTATGCCATAATGCTAAGGGCTTGGATTGGTTTTTATGGAAAGCTTGTGAGCGAGATCTCTTGGGTGACCCGGAAAGGGTGGAATATGGTAAAAGGGTATTCAAGGAATTAAAAGAAATAGGGCCTTTATTTAAGCACCTAACTAAAAAGAGGGCAAGGGTAGCGATGCTGCACCCCTGGACTACACTGGTTTTTGACACAGTGAGATCTTCAGTTTTTTACCAGGGTCTGCCTGTTTTACACACCCTTTTCCGACAGGCTTTTGGTCAGGTAGATATCTTACAGGAAGAACAAATAAGAAAAAATAGTTTCCTGCCAGACTATAATGTTTTATTTCTTCCTGCTTCTACTACCTGCATACCGGAAGACGTTATGAAAGGAATAAAAGAATGGGTAAAAGAGGGAGGGCTATTAATAGTTTTCCCTGGGACCGCTTTATACAATGAGTATCAGGAAAAGAGCACCACTCTCTCAGATATATTCTCTGTTTCCTATGGTAAAGAGGTCTCCCTGCCAGTAAGAGGAGTAGGGGTATTGCCTGTATCCGGCTATGTTCTAAATTCTGCAAATGCAAAAGTGCTTTGCAGATACACTAATAATGAAGCAGCGGTTATCGAGAATAGCTATGGAAAAGGAAGAGTAATCTGTTTTGGCTTTGTTCCCAAAAGTGGGAAGATATTGGAAGAAGTTACTAAAGGGATTGATACAGGTGTTATCAAAAGTAGTAACAAAAATGTAGATATTGGCTTTTTCGATGACCAATCAACCTATTATATTGTTGCCGTCAATCAGGGGAGACAAGAGGAAAAGGCCAATATTTTGCTTAAGGTTCCGAATAAAAGATACTATATTTATGATTTCCTGACAGGCAAAGAAGTAGATTATTCCTATAAGGATAATAATTTGATTATTTCCGTGGAGCTTGAGCCGCTGTGGGGGAGGGTGCTGGCTGTTCTTGAGGAGAAGCCTGCAAAAGTCAGTCTGGCTTTGGATAGCGGAGGCTATACCAGAGGTAAATTGTTAACCTACAAGATAAGATTATTTGTCTTGGCTTTAAGTTGTGGTTACAAGTAAGCACTCCAGAACCTCTTTATTTTCATTCTCTATTTTAACAGAATCGCAGGCAAAAGTCAAATTTTTTTCTACCACCCCCTTTTCGCCTCTGATTGATTCTGGTAGTTTCA
>DAOVGU010000265.1 GCA_030672255.1 bacterium | reverse complement strand
CCCCGGAGAAGGTTCTAGGAAAGATTAAATGAAAAAAGTTCTTATTATTGGTTTAAGTTGCCTGGGGGACATGCTTCTGCTTACTCCCGCGATCCGGGCAATCCGGGAGAAATATCCCGCAGCAAATTTTTCTATTCTGGTTGGACCAAGGGCAAAAGAGTCGGTAGAAAATAATCCCTGGTTTTCCGAAGTTATCATCTGGGATAAAAAAAGCGCTCTTTCCGAGAGATCAAATTTAATAAAAAGTCTCAAGGCTCAACATTTTGACCTCATCGTTGACTTCAGAAATACACTGCTTCCTTTCTTTATTGGAGCAAAAAAGAGGATTACATTTTTCTGGAAGGAACTCTTTAGCAAAAAAAACAAGATCCATGAGGCGGAAAGAAGGTTGAAGATGCTTCCTTCCTTTCTCCCTATCCCGAAAGATAAAACCCTTTTCTTCCCTATCACAGAGGAAGATCGGCTCTCAATACAAAGGACTCTTAAAGATTATGGTATCGGGCCTGGGGAAAGATTGATTGTCCTCAATCCGGGTGCTAATTGGGAAGCAAAGCGCTGGAGAAAGGAAGGTTTTGCTGAGGTTAGTGATAGATTAGCGAAAGAATATAACGTGAGGATTATCATTATTGGCGGGAAAAGAGAGAGGGATTTGGCTGAAAAGATAAAAGGATTAATGAAGATAGAGGCAATTAACCTTGCGGGAAAGACAACCTTAGGAGAATTAGCTGCTCTTTTGGAAAAATCTTCATTGCTTATTACCAATGATACCGGACCAATGCATCTTGCCAGTGCGGTGAAATGTCCTACGGTAGCAATTTATGGTCCGGGTAATTGGCTTCGCTATGGTCCCTATGAAAACAGATATAAAATTGTTCACAGCAATCTTCGTTGTTCTCCCTGCAATGTTACCCGATGCAAAAGGAATTTCCTCTGTATGAAGTTAATTAAAGTTTCTGAGGTTCTGCGCGCCGCCGAATCTTTACTAAGATGAATATTGGACAGATAGTTCCCGAGATGGATATTGGGGGTGTGGAGCAAGGGACACTTGATTTAGCCAGGGGTTTGGCCAAAAGGGGGCATAAATCCATTGTTATTTCTAATGGGGGAAGGCTAATTCCTGAACTGGAGAGCATTGGTGTAAAGTATTACACTCTGCCTGTCCATCGGAAATCTCCGATCGTTATGGCAAAGCTCATTAAGGAGGTAAGGAAAATTCTGCACAAAGAAAATATCGATATCCTTCACGCCAAATCCAGGGTCCCGGCCTGGATTGGTTACTATTCCTGTCGGAATCTAAAAAAAACTCATTTTATCACAGGTTTTCATGGCTTCTACTCTCCTCATTTCTTCAGTAAGATTATGGCCAAAGGCGAAAGAGTAATTGCCGTAAGCAGCGCTATCGCTGAATACGCAAAAGAGAAATTTAAAGTGCCTGCGGAGAAATTGAGGGTTGTTTACAATGGGGTAGAGCTAAAGGAATATCCACAAGTTACACCCCCACCTATCTCCGGGGGTTTCACTCCCCTTGAGGGGGAGGATAGAGGAGAGGGGGAAAATCGTATTGGAATTCTGGCAAGAGTTACTCCCTTAAAAGGTCATTCCTATTTTATTGAAGCATTGGCCAAAGTGAAGGAAAAGTTTCCTAAAGTGCGAGGCTTTATCATTGGTCCTCTCCAAAAGAACAAAATTTCCTACCAACAACAATTGGAAAAACTTCTCAAAAAATTGCATCTAAGAAATCTAAAATTTATCCCTCCAGAGCAAAAAGAAAAGATCTTTCCAACCCTAAATATTTTAGTCTCTTCTTCGATAGTTCCGGAGGCATTTGGAAGAACAATGGTGGAGGCACAGCTTGCCGAAATTTTAGTGATTGGTACCAATATTGGCGCAAGTCCTGAGATTATTGAAGATAGAAAGACTGGACTTCTTGTTCCTCCCGGTGATTCTTATGCCCTTTGCGAAGCAATTATCTGGTCCTTCACCCATCAGAAGGAATGTAAAAAAATGGCAGAGAGCGCCAAAAAAATTGCTCAAGAGAAATTCAGTATAGAGCAGATGATAGAAAAGACAATCACTGTCTATCAAGAGGTTTTATCTCTGCCTCCTATACCTTCCCATCAGTTGGCTCGAGGCTATGTCTAATTGCAATAATCCTTTTATTCATGGTAGAATAACATCTTAAATGATTGATAAATTTAATTTAGGGAATGGCCTGACGGTGATTACTCATCGGATGCCATCTCTTTCCTCGGTGGCGATTGGCATCTGGATCGGGGCGGGTGGTCGCTACGAAACCAAAAGAGAAAATGGTATCAGCCATTTTTTAGAGCATTTACTTTTTAAGGGAACAAAGAAAAGGAGTTGCCAGCAACTGAAGCAGGCAATTGAAGGAGTTGGCGGCTCCTTTAATGGTTTTACTTCGGAGGAGGCTACCTGCTATCTGGTTAAAGTAGTCAATAAATACGCGCCGATAGGTCTTGACATTCTCACCGATATGGTAAGAAATCCTCTCCTGAAGGATGTGGATGTGGAGAAGGAAAGGAAGGTGATTATTCAAGAGATTAAGATGTATGAGGACCTTCCCTCCTATTATGTCCATGAGATCTTTGATGGACTTCTCTGGCCTCACCATCCCCTGGGCAGGAATATCTCCGGAACATTAAAATCTATTTCAGCAATTAAAAGAAAAGACCTATTCGATTACTGGGGAAAATACTATCGGGCAAAAAACATTGTCCTTGCCGTGGTGGGTAATTTCAAAGCCAAAAATATAAGGGAATTGGCCGAGCATCATCTTAGCAAAGTGGGAGAGGGAAGCCGCCAGAGATTCCTTCCGGCAAAGAAAGGAAAAGATTCTCCCGGTATTAAACTTAGTTTTAAGAAAACCGAGCAGGTTCATCTCTGCCTGGGAGGAAAGGGATTTTCGCGAAATCATCCCGATCGTTATGGGCTTGGCATTTTAGCCACGATTTTGGGTGGTAATATGAGTAGTCGGCTATTTCGCGAGGTAAGGGAGAAACGTTCCCTTGCCTATGAGATCAGAGCAGAAAGTAAGCAATATCATGATACCGGTGCCTTTGTTGTGAGTGCGGGTGTTGCTCCGGGAAAGACAAAGGAGACACTTCGTGTAATCCTGAAAGAATTAAAAAGGGTAAAGGAAAGCAAGGTTACGGAAGGGGAGATGAAAAGGGCCAAGGAGTTCCTCATCGGGCAACTCCTTTTAGGCTTAGAGGATAGCTCCACCTATATGCTCTGGTTAGGAGGCCAGCAGATAACCGAGGGAAAAATCAGGAGTCTCAAGGAGGTAAAATCCAAGATCAATAAGGTAACGAGGGAAGATATCAAAAGGATTGCGACAGCCCTCTTTCGAGAAGAGAACCTTAACTTAGCCATTATCGGCCCTTTAAAGAATGAGGAGGAAATCTCTTCTATTCTTAAATTATGAAACAGATGGACGCAGATAAACGCAGATGTCATTGCGAGTGAAACGAAGCAATCTCAACAACAAGATTGCCACGGCACTTCGTGCCTCGCAACGACACAAAGTATCGTCTGTGTAAATCTGTGTTAATCTGTGGATAAAAAATAAGGTATGACCAAGAGAGAAATTGTAAATAAGATTGCCAAAAAGGTAGGTCTCCCCCAGCAATTGGTAAAAAGGATTATTGAGGAATTGCTGGGAGAGTTACGCGAGGCTTTAGTCAGGGGAGAGCGAATAGAAATAAGGAATTTTGGGATTTTCAGGGTAAAGGTAATGAGACCAAAGACAGGCCGCAATCCTCAGACAGGAGAATCAATCTCTTTACCGGCTAAGAAAAAAGCAACCTTTAAGCCCGGCAAACTCCTCAAAAGAATAGTTAGTTAAATCCACTCCCATAATTGGGCCCATAGCTCAGTGGTAGAGCAGCGGACTCATAATCCGTCGGTCGTAGGTTCGAACCCTGCTGGGCCCACCGGCTATCGAAATTCTCTTTTGGTAAGGGCGGTTGAGCCCAGAATGAGGGGAACAAGGGTCGTAAAAAGACTTAGAATGCAAACAAAGAGAAAAGTAGTAAAGAGATATTTTCTAAAGATAGCATAGGGAATAATCTTTAAGAGATAGAGATGAAAAGGTGTCCAGAGAGGGAAAAGGAAGAGAAGAAGATAGATGATAGAAAAGAGAAAGCAAAGAGTCCCTCCGATACCGGAGACTATTCTTGCAATATCATCGGAGTTAAAGTTCGGATAGAGCCCTCCTAAACCTACCGCCAGCCCGGAGAGGGAAAGACTCACCAGAAGGATAGAACCGCAGGAGAGAGAAAAGAGCAAAGGAGTTACCCTTAACATCAGATTGGAAAAAATCATCAATCCTTCACTGATCAATAGAGAAAAGAGAAAGGTAAGATAAAACTTCTCTTTCAAGATTCTTTGCCAACTTATTGGTGCCAGCCCAATAATCCAGCTCTTGTTTCCTTCCAGACTGATTAAAGGGAAGGCAAGCCTGGTGGTAAAGGAGGCCAAAACTAAAGTCAATGCTCCCAAGTTTAGGAAGGTGATGATATTTTTCCATTGGGGAGGCAATTCTCCATAGCCTGGGTTACGCAAATTAGCAAAGTAAAGTGCCAGGAGTCCGAAGAAGATTAAAAGCTGGCTCCACTGGGAGGGGGTACGGAGAAAGAGTTTAATATCCTTGATCGCCAATGAATGAATAGGCAAATTTAAGAATCCTATTAGATATTTCTCTAACCTATTTATTAGTCCTTTTGCGGAAGGATATGCTCTTATGGTGGAGGCAGAATAGGAACTTGACCAGGAAGTATAGTAGAGTCTGGAGGAAACAAAGAGACTGCATTGTAAGACCATTCCCCCTGTGGCGACAAGAACCAAAAGATAGAAAAGAAACTCTTTCCCATTTCCTTTAGCGAGAGAGAAGAGACCGGTAGTTACCCAGTGGTTAGGCAATAAGAAAAAATCGGAAATCTTAAATGCATTATTTAATTGATTCAAAAAGGGAATAAGTGAAGCATCCTCCAATCTTCCCAATTGGCTCCATCGAAAAATGAAGTAGAGCACAAGAAGCAATAAAAGAAGAGGAAGATAACGACGACCTATAGAAAAATACCTTTTCACAAGCATGGTCAGGATCGCCCCAATTGCTGCGGTAATCGCCAGGAAAGGGGAAATAAGTAAAGGAGTGAAAAAATAGAAATAAGGAGGCACCTCGTAGTTTCTTCCAAAGGCTAAGAAAAGGGGAATGCATAAAAGGAGAAATGCCCAGGAACTATAAAGGAGCATCTCTAAAAATTTTGCCGTAAAGATGCTGGTAATGTCAAATGGTTGAGCGAAGAGAAATTCCAGTTCTCTTGACTTATAGAGGGTAGAAAAGGAAACGATAATAGCACTGATGACAAGCATCCAGAAGCAGACCATAAAGAAAAGAGCGAGCAATCGCTCAATGAGAATTTGACCAACCACATCGATGGAGAGGAGATAGCGAAAGCCTTTAGCAAATAAGAAATAGCCTCCAAAAAGAAGAGATAAACCAAAGACGGTAACAACAACTCCTTTTACCTTAGACTCTTCCCGGAGACCATATAAAATATTATTCTTAACCATCCGGGTTTTTGCTAAAAAGAGAACCTTCAAATCTTCCATAAAGAGAGATTCTTCGCCTTCGGCTCAGAATGACATCTGCATTTATCCACGTCCATCTGTGGTTCCAACTTCCTGGGTTAGTTGCAAAAAAACCTCCTCCAATTTTCCCAAAGAATGAGCCTTTTTTCTTAAATCCTCTAATTTACCCAAAGCAATTAGCTTTCCATGGTGGATCACACCAATTCTGTCGGCGATCTCCTCAGCTACCGAAAGGGTGTGAGTGGAAAGAAAAATGGTTTTGCCCTTTGCCACCTCTTTTCTTAAAAGGTCCTTAACCAACCGACTGCTTGCGGGATCTAAACCCACTAAAGGTTCATCGATGATGATAACTTCAGGATCGTGAAGAAGAGCCGCAGAAAAAATTAACCTCTGCCTCATCCCATGGGAATAATCGCTGATTAGCCTTTCTTTATAGTCGGAAAGACCAAATAACCCCAAAAATTCCTCAATTTTTCCCTCCGCCTCCTCTACCCCATACAATCCAGCAATAAAGGAGAGGAACTCATCCCCGGTTAATTTCTCATAAAGGAATGGGCTATCTGAGATATAGCCAATAAGTGATTTTGCTCTTATGTGGTCGGTCTGAACATTATAGCCTCCAATAAAAATCTCTCCTGAGGTGGGAAAAAGAAGCCCGGTAAGCAGTTTAATGGTGGTGGTTTTTCCCGCGCCATTTGGTCCGATAAAGCAGAAGAGCTCTCCTTTAGGAATCTCTAAATTAAGATCATCAACGGCGATCGTTTCCCCAAATCTCTTTGTCAGATGAACTATTTTAATCAATTTCTATCTTTATTCTTCCTAAATATTTTATCAATTCTATCTGAGAGCCAAAATCTCCGGAGGCTAATTCCAGATGGGTGCAGTCTGTCGGAATCTGATTTAGGACAGGATCCAACGTAATCCATTCTCCGATAAACACCTTGCACCAGGCATGATAATAAAAGGCTCCTTCATGATAGAGGAGTCCAAGAACAATCTTGGTGGGAATGTCTATGCTTCGGGCAAGAGCAGTAAAAAGTATTGCATGCTCATTACAGTCTCCCACCCTTCTCTTCAAAACCTCTACCGCCGAAGGAAGAGAAAGGGTTGGCTCCTTTTTTATCCTTTCGTAGACCCAGGAAAGGAGTAACTCTGTCGCCTTCTGGTTGTCCTTTTCCTTTCCGAGAATCATTTTTGCTTGTTCTATAATTTCTTTGTCCTTACTCTGGATAAATGGAGTTTCCTCAAGAAAAGGCTTTAATTGGGGAATGGCGATGGGTAAGGAAAGCGAAGTTGTAGGAGGATACTTTTCCTTAACGATGATGATCGTATCCTTATCAACGGATTGTTGCCTCTCATTAAAAAGTACAGAGATATCTACTCCAGATATTTTTAGCTTAAGACTTTTTAGCTCCTCTGGTTTCTCAATTTTTCTCTCCACCGGGACAGAGAATGTCTTAATAAGCTCAGAAATCTCCCTCTTTTCCAATTTTCCTAAAGCAACTTCTCGACTCACCTTCTTCATCTTCCAACCCAGAGGGCTCTCACTCTCCAGAACCTCTCCTTCTTCGGTAACCAGACTATAGGTGACGATCCCCTGATAGGTTGTCTTTAATTGAAAGAGCCTTTTTCCTTCCCCTCGAGAAAAAGGAATCACCTCAATTACTGCCTCTCCCAGATCTAAACTTAAGGGGTCAAATAGAGGAATGGTAAAGGAGGTGCC
>DAOVGU010000169.1 GCA_030672255.1 bacterium | reverse complement strand
AAAAAAATATTTTTTTCATCCTTCTACCCTGAATCTTACCGTTACATCTAAATAGCCCTCTTTCCAACTATCCGGCAAGGGAGGCAAACCCTTGATTGACTCCAGGCTCTTTTTAGCAGATTGGTCTAAAATCTCTATCTTTGAGCTCCTTTTTAACCTTATCCTTTCAATAGTGCCATCCTTAAGAATTCTAAAGGAGAAGACAGCAACTGCCTCTTCCTGGAGGATGGAGAATTTACTCGGTGGTGACCAACCGGTATAGATTCTTTCCTTCAGTATCTCGATATACCAGTTATAGGGGAAATTAGAAGGAAGAAGTAAGGAAGTTTCCTTAACCTTTGCTTCTATGGATTTTTCTTTTGCTATTTTTTCTTCTGGTGTTTCCCTTTCTTTCTTCTTCTCTTTTTCTGCTTTGTACCTTTCCGAGATCTTCTCTTTAAGGCTCTTTACCTCGATCGGAGAGTGAGAAGAAACCGTTACCCTTCTTCGGACAAAGGTTACTTCCTCTTTGAAAGGTACTCTTTTAGCGCTTTTGACTAAATAAACCGGTTGAATCCTATCCCCGGTATAGATAATCCTTCTCATCCCCGGGGCAAAAAAGAGTACTCCCACTAATAAACCATGGATGAGAGCAGAAAAAAAGAAGGATTTTCCCATCTCCGAGCTTCACCCTCCTCGAGTGGCCAGACCCACTTTTACAATCCCTGCTTGTCGAATAGCATCAAGGACCTTTATTACCTTAGCATATGCTACCGCCCGATCCGCCTTCACAATGACCGAAATCTCTGGATTCTTTTCTCCCAGCTTCTTTAATTTTTCTGAGAGTTGAGAAAGTCGGTATCGCTTGTTGCCGAGGTAATAATTCCCTCTTTTGGAGATACTGATAATGACACTTTTAGCAACAGAGATTTTCTGGATGGAGGCGGTGGGAAGCCTAACATTAATTCCCTGTTGAATTACCGGCGCCACAATGATGAAGATGATCAGAAGCGCTAACATCACATCAACCAGATTGGTGACATTGATCTGATTGATCAGAGCTTGTTCATACTTTTGGGATAGTCTCATATACTATTCAAGGTAATGTCTCTTTAAGAAGGAAATAAATTCTGAGTTAAAGGACTCTAGCTCATTGGCAAAATTCTTCAGATGGTTGATGAAATAATTATAAAAAACTAAAGCCGGGATTGCCACAGAAAGACCAACCACCGTAGTAATTAAGGCCTCGGCAATTCCAGGAGCAACGGTCTCAATCCCGGCGGAGCCTTCCAAACCCATACCCAGGAAGGCCTTTAAAATTCCCCAGATTGTCCCTAAAAGTCCTAAGAATGGACTAAGGGTTGTTGTGGTGGCAAGAACAACCAAAGAGCTCTCTAAAGAGGAGAGTTCTCTGGTTGCCCCTGTCTCTAAGAGACTTCTAATTTCTTCAATCTCGGAGAAAGAAATTTTCTTGCTCTCTCCCTTTAATTGAGAAGAGAGAGTAGCACAGCCCTTCCGATAAAGGGTAAAAAGAGGAGAATGAACAAATCTCCTTACCCTTTGTGGCTCCTTTGAGAAAAGGGAGAGCTCAGAACCTCCCAGGGGAGAGATGGCTAAAAATCGCCTTGTTGCCCTCCTTGCCCTTCGGAAGAGAAGGAACTTCTTAAGGATGATCGTCCAGGAATAGATGGAGATCAGAAAAAGGATAATCACAATGGAGCGACCAACCCAACCGGAGAGCTGAAAAGAAAAGATAAAGGTTCCTCTCATTTTGGTTCTCGCCTCCTATTCTAATACCAAGTTAGTGCTGGTAGATTTTATTCCCGCTATTGGCCTGATACTATTTACCACTAATTTTAAAATCTCCTCATAGTTTCCTGCTGTAATCACGGCAATAATATCCTGTTCCCCAGCAGTGAGGTCTACCGAGCCAATCCCGCTTACCTTCAAAAGGGCCTCCTTTACTTCCTTCTCCTTTCCGCTCTCTGCAATAACCTTTAGATATGCTTTTGCCATTCCTCGATCACCCCCTTCTAAGAACACTCTAAAATTCCGCCACTTACTAATCAAACTATCTTCAGTAGGAATATGGAGAGTCCAAACCTGCATTTAATACACTCCCAACAGTCCCTCATCGGTAAGTTCCAAAGAAGTTTTTATCGGTGTACTTTTTGGAGACCTTACTAGTTATTATCATTATACTATTTTTCTGAGATATCTTCCAGCGTGCTGATACCGATGACCTTGGCTTTACGCACCCTCACTAACTTGCGGTTGACTATTAATCCGTGGGTTTTCGCTCCAATGAGGTAGTTTTGCCGGCTAGTGGTTGTCTCCTTTAAATCATGAGCATCAACATCCTCTACAGTATAACAGTCCTCCTCAATCGCCTTCAGGGTTCCAATGTAGAGCCAGCGACTATCTGTATCTAAAACCACAATTTTATCAAGGTAATCCTTCAATCCCATAAAATCACGGGACGCAGATTTCCGCAGATACTCGCAGAAAAGAACAATAATTGACCCGAAGGGTCATTGCGAGGAGCGTTAGCGACGTGGCAATCTTGAGATTGCTTCGTTTCACTCGCAATGACTTCATCAGAATCCTGTAAATCTGCGTTTATCCGCGTCCAAATTAAATTAAATCTTTGATTAAATCTAAATTTTTCTCTGTGGCTCCCAAGTGTTCTTTGACTACCTGAAAACAGGCCTCTCCCATACTTTCTATATCTTTAGGATTTGCGAGAAGCGTAGAGAAAGCGGAATAGAGAGAAGCATCATCCCTCACCTCTACTGCTCCTTTCGAGCTTTTTAGAGCCAAAGACTCCTCCAAAAAATTCCACATATAGGGACCAAAAAGCACCGGCTTTTTAAATACGGCGGGCTCAAGGACATTGTGACCTCCCCAGGGAATAAGACTTCCGCCAACAAAAACCAAAGTAGCAATGGAATAAAAGAGATTAAGTTCTCCTATTGTATCTAAGATTACTATTTTTTCTCTGTCCAGTCCCTCCCCCTCCTTAATCCTCCCCACGGGGGGAGAGGAGGGAAAAGACTCAACCCTCCCCCTTGTTGGGGGAGGGTTGGGGTGGGGGTGTATCTTACTCCAGAGAATATACCTAAGATCTTTCCTTTTAAGAAAGGTCGGCAGATTACTCCTCTCCGGGTGTCGAGGAGCAAATATTAAAAGAGCTAAATTTCTCAGTTGAGCACAGTGCTCGATGATTCCCTCTTCCTCCTCAGGATGCAAAGACCCAAAGATAATGATGGGAAAATCCCTTTTGATTGCTAAAGATTCCCTTATCTGTTCTGGTCTTATTCCTTCCCGTAAAGAGAGAGCAGCATCATACTTTAGGTTTCCGGTGACAAAAACCCTTTCCCTTTTCGCTCCCAGACGAATGATACGCTCGCTCTCTGTATGGGTGCGCATTCCTAAACGGGTAAGCTGGCTAAATAATCTTTTGCTGAAACCACCCAACCTTCGATAGTTGGAATATGATCTCTCAGAGAGGCGGCCATTAACTAAAACCGCCGGAATTTTCTTTTTCTTTAAGATATTCAGGAGATTGGGCCAGATTTCGGATTCTATGGCAATGAAAATTTTGGGTCTAACCGAGCGAATAAAACTTTTGATAATTAAAGGAAGATCAAAGGGAAAGAAGATGGTGGGAATCGCGGGGGATAAGGATTTTTTGGCAATCCTGTATCCCGCTTCTGTGGTCGTGGAAAGCAGGATTGGGGAGGAACAATTCTTCAAAAGACCTTCTAAAAAAGGCCTTGCTGCTACCAATTCCCCCACCGAGACCGCATGCACCCAGATCGGCCTTTTTCCTCTAAAAGATTTAAGAATTTCTGAAGGGAGGCAACCTAATCTCTCCCTCAGACCGATGCGATAACGTCTGGTAGTAATTAATCTTGCCAAGAGATAGGGAGAAGAAAGAAAAAGGAAAAAGAAGAGAAAAAGGTTATAGAGAAAAATCATATCTTAATTATAGCATAAACAGTTGACATTTTGAATTTAATCAGGTATAATAAAATGGATAATAGAAAGGAAGGTGAATCGGCTCTATTAATAGCGTTTTAAGAAAACTGACCGCGCTTGCCCGGGGAAGAAAGGCAAAGGGTATTATCATCTTAAGGATGAAGGATCTCAACTGGATTACCGACTACCTTTTTATCTGCAGTGCCGATTCAGTCATTCAGGTAAGAGCAATTACAGATAGCATAATCGAAAACTTTAATCATAGATTATACTCTTTGGCAGGATATCAGGAAGGAAAATGGGTGCTGATGGATTATGGGGATGTGATGGTGCATGTCTTTCATCAGGTTACCCGCGACTTCTATAACTTAGAGAGGCTCTGGGCAGATGCTCCTGAAGAGAAAATCTTAAAATGTCCAAAGAAAGGAAAGCCTTACAGAAAAGGTTAAATACCCTTCTTGCTGTCTGGAAGGTAAATCAGGCCATTACTTCTACCTTAAAGAGCAAGAAGGTCCTTTTCCAGGTTATGGATGCGGTAACCGAGATTATGAAGGCCGATGCGGTTACCATAAGGCTTCTGAGCAAAGATAAGAAAAGGCTGAGTCTAAAGGCGGCGAAAGGAATTGTCAAGGAACATCGCCTCAAGAAGCGCTCAATCAGAGCAGATGATGGTGTGGCTGGAGAGGCCCTGAGCAACGGAAAGCCCGCAATAAGTGGTAATATCCTTAAGGATAAAAGATACACCTATTTTCCCTGGCTGAAAAAGGAAAAGCTCCGCTCTCTCCTTTGTGTTCCCCTTTCATTTAAGGGTAGAAAGATAGGGGTGCTTTCCATCTACAATAAAAAACCCTCCTTTTATAAAAAGGAGGATGGGGAAACCCTCACGATGTTTGCCAACCAGGCAACCATCGCCCTTGAAAATGCTCGACTCTTCGAAGAACTGCATAAGAATTATCTTTCCACAATTAAGACTCTGGCGGCGATCATTGACCTTAAGGATAAGTATACCCGCGGTCATTCCGAGAAGGTGAGCTACTATTCTCTTCTCATGGCTGAGGAATTGGGCCTTTCCCAGAGACGCCAGGAGCTGATTCAGTATGCTGCCTATCTTCATGATATTGGCAAGATTGGCATCAATATTGCCATCCTCCAGAAACCCGGTCCATTAAATGCCAGGGAGTGGGCAGTGATTCATCAGCATCCGCTCAATGGTTCCGCGATCATTCAGCAATTGGGCTTTTTGAAGGAGTTAGTTCCCATTATTCTTTATCATCATGAAAGATATAATGGGAAGGGATATCCGGAAAAGAAGAAGAATGATGAGATTCCTTTAGGGGCGCGCATCATGGCCGTTGCCGATGCTTTTGATGCGATGACCAGTACGCGGGCTTATCGGCCGGCTTTACCCAGGAAGAAAGCGATTGAGGAGTTGAAGCGCAATAGAGGAACTCAGTTTGATCCGATGGTAGTAGATGTCTTCCTTTCGGCATTAGCAAAAAAGAAAAAATAGTGCCGGAAGAGGGAGTCGAACCCTCACGGGGTTTGAGCCCCACTGGATTTTGAGTCCAGCGCGTCTACCAGTTTCACCACTCCGGCAACATTTCTATTATAAACTAACTAACCCCATTTTTCAAAGAGGATTATTTCTTCTTTGCTCTTTCTTGGAGTTGGAGAAGGGATTGAGATAGGGTAGCCAAGAGGAAGAAGGGCGACTACCCTTATTGTCTCGGGAATACCAAGGATTTTCTTTACCTCATTTTCCTCAAAGGCGCCGATCCAGCAGGTTCCCAATCCTTCCTCTACCGCCTTTAAGGTCATATGGTCTACGGCAATTGCCAGGTCAATCGGGTAAGAAAGCTGTCCACAGGGCATTATATGGGCTGTCTCTGTGCTGCAGGCAACAATTACTACCGATGCTTCTCCCACAAACTTCTGGTGGTGAGCGGCAAGAGATAATTTCTCTCTTGTATCTTTATCCCTTACCACGATGAACTTCCATTCCTGGCGGTTACTTGCCGAAGGAGCAAGTCTACCCGCCTCCAGGACGAGATTCAATTTTTCCTCCTCAACCTCTTTATCCATATAACCTCTAATACTTCTCCTCTTCTTAACCGCTTCCATCACATCCATACTTCCCTCCTCGCTAAAATTTCCTTTACCCGTTTAAGACGGACAAGATTTCCTCGCTCTAACTCCTCCAGTTTGAATTCGATATAGGTAATTGTTTCGGAAAGGTTGGGAATCAGAATATACTCTAAGGCATTTACCCTTCTCCTTGTTCTCTCAATCTCCGCGGCAAAGAGTTCGATCTTTCTCTCCAATTCTGCAAGACGGAGAAGCTCCTTTAAGATTTCAAGGCACTCATCTAAAACCCTATTTAAGGAGGGCGGAACGGAAGAACCAAAGGAATGGAAATTGCCTTTCTGAATTAAGGTAAAATGAGGAACAGGAATATTTAAGACCATTTCTTTAGAGGTTTTTGCTTCCAAACTTACCTCCGGCTTAATTAAAGTCCCCTCCAAGATTTCTTCTGGAACCTGTGCCTGAATCAGGAGAAATTTGGTGCTCAGTGCAGTTAGCCTTTCTTCCAAAGATCTTCTATAACCTTTATTCTCAGCAATTAGCTTTAAGAATTGATGAAGGAGCTCCTCCTGTTTATCCTTGAGCAGTTTATGTCCCCTTTTAGCTAAGATAAACCTCTTCCTTAATCTTAAGAGCTCCATCCTCGTGGGACTTACAGCAAGTCTCATCCCCTTAACTCTTCCTTAATCAAAGTAATAAGTTTTTCTTCTCTAATCTGACAATGTTCTGAAATGATTTCATCAACTGAGCCAGAGAGCAGACCATTTTTAATATTTAGTTTTATGCCGGCCGCAATGATTCTACAAAAATATTTTGGGATAATGCCATTTTTTAGGATAAATTTTGCTCCCTCAACCCACCTTTCACCAGAAGTAATCTTATCCAGAGAATTTCTGATACCGCGTTCTATGGTATCCGAGAAGGTGCAGCTGGTAATTCTTGCAATTAATCTGTTGCAATATTCCTTCACCTCAATCTCGCTGAGGAGAGCACCATAGCTGTGAAGTATCGCTGGACCTACCTCTTTATTTAAAAGAGATTTAACTTCGGAAAGAAGTTTTGAATCAACCTGATGTAAATATTTAAGTCCTTCTAATGCCCCTAAATAGGACAAATAGGCATGGGCACCATTGTGTCCAAATAATTTAAGATAGGATCTGGCAGTAAACTCCTCCTCCGACATCACCTGCCATGCCTTTCCTCTTAATCCTGCGGAAAAGTGAATGTCAGCAGGAACAGGTAATCCATAAAAATCCTCCGCAATGACCGCCTCCTTGAGACCGGAGCCAACTGGCTGATAATATTTTCCCGGATGGTCAATTCGGCACATCCTTCCCATAATCGTATCAGATAACCTTATTTTTTCTCCTAATTTGTCCCTCCATCTTTTCAGGATGCTTTTATCATTTTCGGCGGAGAAAACCCATAATCTTTCCTTTCTATCTTCTCTCCTATTCTCCTTAATAAAATTCAGGGTTTCATCTATACCTTCAGAGCCCACTGCGGTGAAAATGACTCTAATATTTTTTAATATTTTCTTTATCCGGTTTCTCTCTCCTTCTCTTGAAAGGTTAAAAGCGGTTACTCCCGAAACTTTAAAAGGAATGATTTTCTTAGAGCAGATATTTACTGAATAACCATTTTCTTTCTGGAGAAATTTAATTAAGTCCTTTTTAATATCTACATCACAAAATATCAGTTTGTAATCTTCAGAAAGCATCGGCCCTAAGAATCCTAAAGCCAATGCTCCCGCCCCAAAGATTAAAAGTTCCTCTTTCTTCATTTTAACCACAAGATTTCACAGATAAGAATTATAAATAGCCACAAATTAACGCGAGTTTTAACTACTTCACCACCAGGACACACCGTAGTGGCAGAGCTTGCTCTGCTTATATCTAAGCAAAGTAAACTTTGCCACTACTTTTAACTCTGAACTGTTTTTTATCTGCGCCCTATTTATTTAGGTACTTCTCTAGATACTCTTCCCTGATGCGTTTCAGTTCTGCTTTTGGCAAACTCTTCAGCAGACTCCAGCCAATATCAAGGGTATCGGCAATATCTCTCCCCTCATTCTCTAACTGAAGGATGAATCTTCTTTCGAACTCTTCCGAAAATTTTAGGTAAAGTCTATCAATATCGGATAAGGATGCCTCTCCTAAAACAACGGCCAATTCCTTTGCCTCTTTTCCCTTGGCATAGGCAGCAAAAAGTTGACTGGCAAGGTTAGGATGGTCTTCCCTCGTTTTTTTCTTCCCTATTCCCTTATCCCTTAAGCGCGAGAGGGAGGGTAAGACATCAATAGGAGGATAAATTCCCTGATGGTGAAGACTTCTGGATAAAATGATTTGACCCTCGGTGATATAGCCGGTGAGGTCGGGAATAGGATGGGTCTTATCATCCTCGGGCATGGAGAGAATCGGCATCTGGGTGATGGAGCCAGGCCTTCCTTTGATTCTGCCTGCCCTTTCAAAGATTGTAGCTAAATCTGTATAGAGATAACTGGGATAACCACGTCTTCCGGGAACCTCATTCCTTGCGGCAGAAATCTCCCGTAAGGCTTCTGCATAATGGGTCATATCGGTCAGAATCACTAAGATATGCATATCCTTTTCAAAGGCAAGGTATTCAGCCACGGTGAGAGCCATTCTGGGAGTGGCAATTCGCTCAATCGCCGGGTCATTGGAAAGGTTGATAAAGAGGACGCTTCTTTCGATTGCACCGGTCCTTTTAAAGTCCGTGATGAAATAATCTGCTTCCTCAAAGGTGATTCCCATTGCGGCAAAGACAATGCCAAATTTCTCTTCCTTTCCCAGAACCTTGCTCTGGCGAGCAATCTGGGCAGCTAATCTATTGTGGGGAAGACCAGAGCCGGAAAAGATCGGAAGTTTCTGACCCCTTACCAGGGAATTAAGACCATCGATCGCTGAAATACCGGTCTGAATAAATTCGGATGGATAATCACGCGCGGTGGGATTAATAGGCCTGCCGTTGATATCGACCTTTTTTTCGGCAATAATTTGTGGAGCTTTATCAAGTGGTCTGCCTAAACCATCGAAGATGCGACCCAAAAGATCAAGAGCCACGCCAAACTCCAGGCCCTTTCCTTCAAACTTCACCCGCGCCTGATAGAGATTGATTCCCGAGGTCCCCTCAAATAGTTGCAAAAGGACCTTGTCCCCCTCTACTTCTAAAACCTTTGCTCTTCTTGTCTCTCCACTCGGAAGAACAATTTCTGCCAATTCTCCATATTTAATGCCGGAGGTACCTTCAATGAACATTAAAGGGCCATTAACTCCACTAACTGTCCGATATTCCTTCTGTATCATTTCAGCTCTTTTACTTCTTTTTTTAACTCTTCCTCTAATTGGTCGAATTCTCTTAAGTTTTCTTCCGGGATATACTTGAGCCTTGTGAGCTTCTCCCTGATTGGTAGGGCAAGGATTCTTTTTAGTTCTATTCCTTTATCCAATAATAGACCACGAAAAAGATCATAGGAAAGAAGAATGAGTCTAAGCATTCGGTATTGTTTGGATGAAGAGGTATAGGCATCCTTTTCATCAAAGGCGCTCTGATGCAGGAAATCCTCCCTGAGGTTTCTGGCAATCTCTAAGAGAAGTTGATCCTCCTTTGAAATTGTCTCGGCTCCCACCAATCGGACAATCTCTAAGACCTCTGCTTCTCTCTGTAAAATCTTAATTGCCATTTCCCTTAAAGCAGGTGCTTCCTCATCAATTTCCCTTTTCAGATATTGCTCAATGTTACTTAAATGCAAAGAATAACTGGAAAGCCAGTTGATGGCTGGAAAGTGTCTTTGATATGCGAGCCTATCATCAAGACTCCAGAAGACCTTTACTACCCTTAGGGTTTGCTGAACCACGGGATCGGTAAGATCTCCTCCCGGAGGACTAACCGCACCAATGGCCGAGAGACTCCCTCCGACTCCTTTACTTCCCAAATTAATCACTCTACCGGCTCTTTCGTAGAATCCCGCGACCCTTGTTCCTAAATAGGCAGGATAACCTTCCTCTCCCGGCATCTCCTCCATCCTTCCTGAAATTTCCCTTAATGCTTCTGCCCAACGGCTGGTGGAATCGGCTATCAGAGCAACATCGTAGCCCATATCTCGATAATATTCGCCAATTGTAATTCCGGTATAGATACTGGCCTCTCTGGCGGCTACCGGCATATTTGAGGTATTGGCAATCAGAATTGTGCGTTCGGTCAAAGGTCTTTTAGATTTTGGATCCTTCAATTTGGGAAATTCCAGGAGGACATCGGCCATCTCATTCCCCCTTTCTCCGCATCCGATATAAACGATAATCTGGCTATTGGCCCACTTAGCAATTTCATGAAGAACCACGGTTTTGCCGCTGCCAAATGGTCCAGGGATGCAGGCGGTACCGCCTTTTGCTACCGGAAAGAAGCTATCGATAATTCTCTGGCCAGTGACCAAGGGGGCAACCGGGGCTAACCTCTCCTTAAATGGTCGAGGATTCCTCACCGGCCAGCGGGAAAGCATCCTTATCGGCTTGCCATCGACTCGGGCAATCTCTTCCTCTATAGTAAAGGAGCCCTCCTTGATTGATTCAACCTTTCCATTTATTCCCACGGGAACCAAAATTTTATGTTCAATCAAAGGGGTTTCTTCTACCTTCCCTAAGATATCTCCCTCCTTTAGTAGTTCTCCCTTCTTTACTAAAGGCGTAAAGTTCCATTTCTTTTTCCGGGGAAGAGAATCAATGGTTAGCCCTCGACCAATATAATCCCCAATCTCTTCTCTGATTCTTCCCAATGGCCTTTGAATCCCATCATAGATGGAATCAAGCAGCCCTGGTCCTAATTCTACAACCAGTGGCTCTCCGGTTAAAAAGACCGGGTCCCCTGGACCAAGCCCCTCAGTTTCCTCGTAAACTTGGATATAGGCTCTCTCTCTCACCAGTCGGATAATTTCACCAATAAGCCTTTGGCTGCCAACCTTGACCACATCATACATCTTTGCTTCCTGCATTCCCAGAGCCTCAACCAGAGGGCCAGAAACCTTAACAATTTTCCCTTGTTTATTCATCTTTATTCTCCCCCTCCTTCATCCTCCCCCTTGAAGGGGGAGGAATGGTGGGGGTGATATTCTTTCATTTTGTTTTTCCGGTGGCGCGGCGGATTGCCGCCTCTATTCCTTCTACCCGAGTAGTTCTTTTTCCTTTAAGAGAAGGAATAATGACGATCTTTTCACCTAACTTATTAAAAAAATCCTTTTTTGCTTCTCTTACTTCCTCGGTAACAAAGACAAGAGCAAATTGAGCTGGCTCAAACCCTTTTAACTTCTCGGCATCTCCATCCTTTTCTAAAGGAAAGACTTTTGCCCCCAAAGCATAAAATGGCAGAATAGTACTTCTATCCCCAATAAAGGCAATTTTATTAGACATATGTTGTCGAAAAATCTCTATTTATATCTATACTTCTTTTTTTTCGCCAAATCTTACTGAGCGGGTATTTTGCTCCATTCCTGTGGATACAGTTAATGGTTTATACAATTCAGGCCGTCTTGTTTTAATCCACCTTCTACCGGTGCACTGCTCCCGAAGTGATGCCTTTAAGTCTGCTACCACCATATCGTCGTCTGCCTTCCATGTCTCTACAATGATATCTCCATATGGGTCTATTACCATTGTATTCCCTGTCCTTATTTCATCATCGTCTATTCCAACCCCATTACTGAACACCAGGAATAGTCCATTGTCGTGTGCACGCGTGGGCAACCAGTGCATAAGCCATCCCCTTCCCTTGGGTCCACGGAATTCTGCTTCAATTACTTTTGGGTTCTGGTGACGATTCTCCCACAGTTTTTGGTCAACTAGCCCCATAACGTGGGGGTTTTTTAAGTTACAGCCACCGGTCTGATGCGGTGCCAATAAAATTTCTGCTCCCTTCAGAGCGGCAATGCGGACATTCTCACCGATGTTATTATCATAACAGATAAGAATTCCAATCCGACACCCATGCGGGGTATCAAATACTGTATATTCGGAGCCACAAGAGATATATTTGCTGATGAAAGCATGGATTTTCCTGTGCTTTTTCCACTCTCCATTTGACATGGCTACAAGATATGTATTGTAGAGCTTCCCATCTTCCCCCTTCTCCACAAGACCTGCTCCAATGCTCATGCTGTATTTCTCAGATAATTCCAGTAAAAATTGAGTAGAGATATCATCAGGGATTGCTTCAGCAAGACTTACCAATTCTTCACGAGCAAGATGACGTAAGTGCCAATATCCAGTGATACAACACTCTGGAAAAGCAACCATTTCAACATGTCTCTCTGCTGCTTGTTCCACAAACCGGCGAATTTTCTTACGGTTTATCTCTTTGTCATTTGGTGTATGCTCAAATTGAACCGCAGCAACCCGAATATCTCTCATTTTTCATCTCCATATTTTTACACGTATGTTTCCCTTAAATTTTCCTTAATAACTGAAACTCCAATATTATTCAATTTCCCTAAGCCGAGTAATTTGATGTTTTTCAGTTCACCCTCCTTTGCCCAAAGGTAGCCAAACAGAGGCTCTATGCCAAAACTATAGGTTTTTGCTTTCTTGATATAGTTGATTAGAAGATTATCAATTGATTTTTCCAAGTTTGCAAACTCTAATTTTGGGTAAAAGAATAAAATTTTTTTCTCAATATTCGTTATTTCCTGCTTGAAGAGTTCCTTTTTTAATCCTCCTCCAACGATGAATAGTTCCGGGAACTTTTCTTTCTCTTTTAGAGAAAAGAAATTTTTGATATTGAGGAAATCAATTTGCATTTTAAGAAATTCTTCTAAAAAGATATTTTTTATTTCTTTGCTTTTACTCAAGATAATTTTCCACGTTTCCTTTTCCAAAAATTGCCCTGCATCCCTGAATCTATTTGCCTGGAAAAGAGCAATACTCTTCTTCACTATTTCTCTGAAGTAAAAAGGTATCTGCAGAAATGCTTTATTCTGAATTGCTTTTTCTAATAAGGAAGGAGAAATTGCCCCTGAAGGAGAAAAATCTGCTGAAATAGAAGGGTCAATTTCTTTTTTGAAGAGAAGTTTGAGGTTATGAATGTCATATCTTAGGCGCAGGATGGTGTTGAGAGAAGAATTTCCTAAAAGTTTCTCTGTTAAGTCGTAGGTTGCCCTCCTCTCATTTCTTAAGAGAGAAAACAACCCCTTCTCCCCGATAGATTCTCTAAAATATACTGTGTCCTTGAGTTCCGTTGCAACGCCCTCTAAAGGAGTTTCGGTAATCTTCTCCAGATGGGATTTCAGCAAAAGCCTTTTCTCCAACGCTCTAATCTTGCCCACCGCATAAGCATAGGACTTCATTTTTCAAAAAGAAATTTGCCTAACTTAATATCAAGAATATCCCTTTTGCTCTTGATGATTTCATCCAGGGATGAATTAATCTCAATATTGGACTGCCTCAGAATAAAGCCGTGCTCGATGGAGGGAGAAAAGGCCACAAATTTCAGACTTACCTCTTTTTTCTTTAATTTCCAATTGAGGCTTTCAATAAAATCGGTAGTTATCTTTTTCCGATCATTTGTAGCCACAGTGATCTCATACTCCCCTTTTTCCAGGAGAGCAACTAATCTTTTTTCGATAAAGTCCTGATACAAAGCACCAGGAAGAGAGACTATTTCGGCGGCCGCTTTTTGATAAATGATCTTCAAAATCTCCTGCTTTCTAGCCAATAGATTCTTTCTTGCTTCTATCTGAAGAAGAGCTCTTTTTCCTTTCATATCCTGTTCTATTTTTGCCGATTCCTTGGCAATTATTTCTTTTTTGGCAGCCTCCTTTTTTACCTTTGCTATTGAGAGAATCTCGGCCGCTTTCTTCTCTGCTGCCGAAATAATCTCGGCCGCTTTCTTCTCCCCATCAGTATGAATCTTTTCCAATAATTTCTCTAATGACATATGGAGTTAAGGGGTCAGGTCTCAACATTTGACAAAACT
>DAOVGU010000094.1 GCA_030672255.1 bacterium | reverse complement strand
CTCCACTTTCTTTAGTTCTCAGACTCTTTATGAAGTATTTCGTCTCGCTTGAAAGGGTAGCCAAAGAGGCACCGAAAATGTGGAGGAAAAATTATTCAATTGGAAATCTTAAACTGGCAGAACTTGACGAAGAGAAAAAATAGCGTTAAGATATTATCCGCTCTCGCTAAAGGTAATTTAGAGAAAATAGGAAAGTATCTTTTTAATAGATTAGAGGAGGTGAGTTTAAAGAAATATCCAGAGATTAGAGATTTTAAGGAAGCTCTCAAAAAGAGTGGAGCTTTAGGTGCGTTGATGTCCGGAAGTGGAGGGTCTCTCTTTGGAATTGCCCGAAGTAAGGAGGACGCCTCAGGTATCGCTTCCCGACTGAAAAGAGGAAAGGTATTTGTTGTTGAAAGCAAGGAGGAATAAAAGAATGGAGATTACAGAGACAAGGATTACCCTGATGGAAAAACCAAATAGTCGGTTAAGAGCATATGCTTCAATAACCTTTGATAACAATTTTGTGGTTAAAGATCTTCGTGTCATTGAGGGTAGAAGCGGACTCTTTGTAGCAATGCCCAGTCGGAGACTACAGAAGCCCTGTCCGAAATGTATGGCGAAGAATCCTCTTCGGGCAAAGTTCTGTGGGCAATGCGGAGCAGCACTGGAAGTGGTAACCGTTTCAAGAGAAGAGGGAAATTCTTCCAGCGAACATCGCGATCTGGCTCACCCGATTACCACAGAATTCAGGAATTACCTGCAAAAAATAGTTTTGGATGCCTATGAGAAGGAAAAGGCAAATCCAACGCCAAGGGTAAGCAAGACACAGCAAAAAGAAGGATAAGAATTATATCTTTTGAGGTCTCCAAAAAGTACACCGATAAAAACTTCTTTGGAACTTACCGATGAGGGACTGTTGGGAGTGTCTCAAATGCAGGTTTGGACTCTCCATATTCCTACTGAAGTAAGCGTATAGTATAGTGGTGGAATTTTGGAGTGCTTTTGCCCGGTGGTGTAATGGTAACACACCGGCCTTTGGAGCCGAGAACCGAGGTTCGAGCCCTCGCCGGGCAGGTAAGCTCGGAAGGATATTGAAATGAGAATAAAATTAAGACCCTATCATCCTACGTTTGTTGTTGTATACTTCGGCATGGACGGTAAAGCAGAAGAACGCAATTTCTGGAGTGGGGAGACTGCCTATAATAAGGATGGTTTCGATGATGTTATTGATAGAATTAGAAAAAATTTCGATATTGAAGTTGAGCTTGTTGAGCAGTATGATGATATTTGCAAAAAATGTGACAGACTGGTGGAGGACGAAAAAGGCTCTATTTGGGGAAAAAGGTATACTTGTTCAAGTGCCCAGGACCAAAGCGTAGTTGACCAAGTAAACGCAGTTAACAGACTAGTTCTTCGCTCTCTGAACCTCCAATTTGGTTCAGTGATAAAATGGAGAGACCTTGTGAAATTATTATCCGAGAAGATTCCAATTCTTGATGCTGTGCAACAGGGGACAAGATTCCAAGAAAAATATGAGAAGGGTCTGGCGACGCTCTCTTCATTTTTTAAGAGACATAAAGAATGAAAGATATCAGTTAAGAAAGTAAAGAGAAACTCAAGAAAATGACAAATAATTGTAAAGCAAGAAAAATAATTTTAGCTGTTGTGGAAAAATTGAAGGTTGCTTACCGGCCAGAGAAAATTCTTCTGTTTGGGTCTTTCGCTTATGGCACACCAAATCGTGATAGTGATATTGACCTTTTAATTATTAAAAATACTAAAAGACGCCCAATTGACCGACGCATAATGGCGCGGTCTCTCATTTCTGATTTGCGGGGGGGGTTCCCCTTTTCTTTTTTAGTGGTGACACCTCAGGAACTTGATGGAAGATTAGAAAGGGGAGATCAATTTCTTCAGGAGATTATTTCTCGCGGAGAAGTTCTTTATGCCAAGTAGCTACAGAATATTATACTGAAGAGCGCTACCCTTTTCTCATTAGTTCTGAATTGAACAAAAAAGAACTAAAAGAAATATTGGAGAAAACTAAAGATTTTAGAAATAAAGTTCTAAGAAAAGTGAAGGAATAATAATGGAAAACCTAATTGCGATTGTCTTGGCGGCAGGTCTGGGAAGAAGAATGAATTCTAATGGCCAGAAGGTTCTAAGCCGCCTCTTTGGAAGGTCGATGCTCCTCTATATCATCTCTAAGTTAAGGGGATTGGGCTTAGAGAGGATCATTGTGGTTGTTGGTCATCAAAAGGAGGAGGTGAAAAAGGAGTTAGAGGGAGAAGAAATAGAGTTTGTGGAACAAAAGGAACTTTTGGGCACAGGGCATGCGGTTCGGGAGGCAGAACCTCGCCTTTCCTCCTGCAAAAATGATATTTTAGTGCTCTGTGGCGATACTCCCCTTTTGACAGTGTCCACCTTGAAGAACCTTGTTGCTATCCATAGAAGGGGAAAGGCGGCGGCAACAATCCTTACCACAAATTTCCTTGATCCTACAGGTTATGGAAGGATTTTAAGAAATGGGGATGGTTCAGTTGAGGGAATTATTGAGGAACTCGATGCCTCTCCAAAAGAGCGCTTAATTAGAGAGATTAATGCCGGTGTTTACATCTTTCGAAAAGAACCACTCTTTGCTGCACTTTGCAAAATTAAACCGGATAATATCAAGAGTGAATATTACCTTACCGATGCCATTAGCATTCTCAGGAGGAAGGGAGAGAGGGTTGCTTCTTACCGGACAGATGACCCTGATGAGATCTTAGGGATTAACCGCAAGGAAGATCTGATAAGGGCAGAGGAGATTTTAAGAAGGAGAAGTAATGGATCAATGTAAGGTTTTCACTGGCAATAGCAATCCTCAATTAGCCGAGAAAATCTGTAGCTATTTAAAACTTCCTTTAGGTAAGATAAGGGTGGGCCGGTTCTCTGATGGGGAGATTTCGGTAAAGATTGAGGAAAATATTCGGGCCAAAGATGTATTTATTGTTCAGTCCATATCCTCTCCGGTGAATGAAAATCTAATGGAACTTTTAGTGATGATCGATGCGGCAAGAAGGGCTTCCGCAGAAAGGATCACTGCGGTAATACCCTATTATGGTTATGCCCGGCAGGATTGGAAGGATCAGCCAAGGGTACCAATTACCGCCAAACTTGTGGCCAATCTTATCACTGCCGCAGGAGCAAACCGAGTGCTGACAATGGATCTTCATACCCCTCAGATTCAGGGGTTTTTTGACATTCCGGTCGATCATCTTTTTGCCGCCCCGGTCTTGATTAAATATTTCCGTGGACTGAATCTTTCTAATTTGGTGGTGGTTGCCCCTGATGTGGGCAGTATCAAGGCCGCCAGAGCATTTGCTAAAAGACTGCGTGCTTCACTTGCCGTTGTGGATAAAAGGAGAAATTCTCCAGATAGCGTAGAGGTGATGAATGTCATTGGCGAAGTTAAAGGGAAGGATGTAGTTATTGTTGATGATCTTATCGCTACCGGAGGAACTCTTTGTGAGGCAGCAACTACCTTGAAGGAAAATGGAGCAAGAAATATCTATGCCAGTATCACTCATGGGGTGCTTTCCGGCAAGAGCATCGAGAATATCGCGGACTCTTCCTTAAAGGAACTTATCATTACCAATACCATCCTCTTAAGCAAGGAAAAGGAACTCAAGAAAATTAAGGTTCTCTCTGTTGCCTCTCTTCTGGGGGAGGCAATCAAATGCATCCACTTAGGAAAAAGTGTCAGTTCCCTGTTTATCTGAAGATTAAATTTGCTACAAGCTTAACGTGAAAGATAATTTTCGCATATTCCTATTTTCAATTTCTCTTCAATCCTTTCTCTCCAGATTCGATCCAGATTTTTCTCTTCTGTAGAGAGGGTAGTCCTGAAAGATACCAACAATTTTTGGGTCATCTGCCAAAGCTTTGCTAATTGGTTTGTCCTTAAAGAGAACTTCCCCCCTCATCAGCTCTTTCTAAGCCGGCAATTATTCTTAAAAGGGTTGTTTTTCCACAGCCGCTGGGACCGAAAAGGGAGACGATTTCTCCTTCCTCTAATTTCAGGTTTATCTTCTCCAGGACCCTTTTGTTGCCAAATTTTTTACTGAGATTCTGTACCGTAAGTATCGCCATCGTCCTCACATTAGTATACACGTAAATATTCAGTAAAGTACGTTCCATCCTGTCATTGCGAGTCCGCCTCAGGCGGACGTGGCAATCCCAAAAAGACGAGATTGCGGAGTTTATCCCGAGTAATGTCATTGCGAGCCCGAAAGGCGTGGCAATCCGACACGAAGTGTCATTCCGAGTGGAACGAGGAATCTCTCTCTTCAATGAAGTAAGAGATTGCCACAGCCTTCGGCTTCGCAACGACTTCGTCGGATTGCTTCACTTCGTTCGCAATGACGTG
>DAOVGU010000127.1 GCA_030672255.1 bacterium | reverse complement strand
CTCTTTCTTCAGGTACCTCCTCAGCGAAGGCAAAATTGTTGAAGATTTAATGTATCCTCGCTACCTTAATCTTTATCAGAATGGAACGCTAAAAAAGAGGGTAGAAGAAAGCTATAATATCCTTGGAAGTTGCAAGCTTTGTCCCCGCAATTGCCAGGTAAACAGACTCAAAGAGGAAAGAGGTTTTTGCAAATCAGGCCAAAACCCCATTGTTGCCAGCTGGAATCCCCATTTTGGCGAGGAGCCACCAATCTCGGGATACAGGGGCTCGGGCACGATCTTTTTTACCAACTGCACCTTAAGATGCTGCTTTTGCCAGAACTATCCTATCAGTCAGTTGGGAGAGGGAAATGAAGAAACCGTAAACTCCCTTTCCCGGATGATGCTTCGTCTTCAGGAGAAGGGTTGTCACAATATCAATTTTGTCACCCCGACACACTTTGTTCCTCAAATTTTAAAAGCCCTTCTTTTAGCCATTCCCGAAGGGCTCAAAATTCCTCTGGTTCACAATACCAGCGGTTATGAGGCGATAGAGACCCTAAAACTTCTTGATGGGATCATTGATATCTATATGCCGGATTTCAAGTATGGGGATGATCAAGAAGGAGAAATTTATTCTAAAGTTCCTGATTATTTTTCCAAAACAAAATTAGCATTAAAGGAAATGTACCGACAGGTGGAAAATTTGGAGTTAGATAGAGAGGGAATAGCAAAAAGAGGCTTACTTATCCGGCATCTCATTTTGCCTAACGATTTAGCCAAAAGCGAAAGAGTATTAAAGTTCATTGCCAGGGAAATTTCTCCCGATACCTATATAAGTCTTATGGCACAATACTTTCCTGCCAATCGTGCCCCACAAATTCCTGAATTGAACCGCAGGATAACCAGAGAGGAGTATCAGAAAGCCCTCAATTTAGCCACCTCTTTAGGTCTAAAGAACATCCTCCGTCAGCATATTTAGATCTTTCGTATAGGAATTTCCTTTTTGAGATTGCCGCGCTCCCCCGTATTTAATACGGGGTTATTCGCTCGCAATGACAACAAAAGAAAGTCACTGCGAGGAGCGTTAGCGACGTGGCAATCTAACCTTAAATATAAATTTAGTTTATCAAAATTAGTTCCGCCCAATTCTCTAAAATCCCTGTAAAATCGCATCTTAAGAGGATTTTACCTACTTTACTTTTTAAAAATAAAATAAGACTTGACAAACTTGTCTTTTTGAGGTATAACTTTATAGGTAAAAATGGGCGAAATCTCAAAGCAGGAGGAACAGAAGTTTGCTATTCTTGATTTAGTTCGATTGAATCCGGGAATTTCTCGCCAGAACCTGAGCCAAAGACTTGACCTTTCCAGTGCTACCGTCAGCAACTTTGTGGAAGAATTAATTAAAAGGAATCTTATTCAAGAGGCTGGTTCAAAAAACTTTATTCAACATCCAGAATCTATTAGCTTGGATAATTTTGTTAAGGTTGCTAAAGAAAGGGAATACCTACCTTCTTGACCTCATTTTAAAAGCGGCCTCCGATATTGGACTCCTCTTAGCAAATTTGGTGTAAGTACTCAGTGAACCACGTCATTGCGAACGAAGTGAAGCAATCCGATGCAGTCGTTGCGAGGAGTATTAACGACGAAGCAATCTCAAAGAAGCGAGGGATTGCCACACTCCCCCGTATTTAATACGGGGTTGTTCGCTCGCAATGACTTCGTCGGATTGCCACGTCCGCCTGAGGCGGACTCGCAATGACAGGATGGAACGTACTTTACTGAATATTTACCTTTAATGACTTTGCGGATAGGGTTCTTCCTATCTTTGAAAAGAAGATCCGCAATCGCTGTCTGAAGGAATTAGTCGATAGAACAGAACTGGTTTTCTCCCGGAGTGGAGAATATATTGGTGCAGTGGGAGCTGGCCTTTTAGCCTTTAACGCCAGCCACCAATACCTGAAGGGGAAGTACTATTCATAAAAATAAAATAAATGAAACCACATATTTCGCAGATGACAGCATAGCTGTCATTGCGAGGCCGAAGGACGTGGCAATCCCTCACTTCATTGAAGAGAGAGATTCCTCCCCCGTATTAAATACGGGGTCGGAATGACGCTTCTGTGCAATCTGTGGTTAAAGAGGAAGGGAGGAAAAATGGAGTTCTTTATTGATACGGCAATAGTGGAGGAGATTAAGGAGGCAGAAAGCTGGGGTATTCTTGATGGGGTGACAACAAATCCGACCAAGATTGCCCAGGCCGGTCGGCCTTTTTTGGAAGTTGTTAAAGAAATTTGTCAAGTGATAAATGGTCCTGTCAGTGCAGAGGCGGTAAGTTTAGATGCCGAAGGAATGGTCAAGGAAGCAAGAGAATTATCCAGGATAAGTAAGAATATTGTGGTTAAGATTCCCCTCATCCGGGAAGGGATTAAGGCAATTAAGGTTTTAAGCAAAGAAGGAATAAAAACGAACGCTACCATTGGTTTTTCTCCGCTGCAGGCATTACTGGCGGCCAAGGTGGGTGCTACCTATTTTTCCCCGTTCATCGGACGGCTGGATAATGTGGGACATATTGGAATGGATGTGGTGCGCCAGATTCGGACGATCTATAAAAACTATGGATTTAAGACCAAGATTATTGTCTCCGCAGTGCGGCATCCTATCCATGTCTTAGAGGCCGCTTTGGCTGGGGCGGATGTGGCTACGATGACCTTTGAGATTATGAGGATGTTGGTTGAACATCCGATGACCGACATTGGGTTAAAGAAATTTTTGCAGGATTGGGAAAAGGTCCCCAAGTGACGGAGTCATTGCGAGTCCGCCCAGGCGGACGTGGCAATCTCTCACTTCATTGAAGAGAGAGATTCTTCGTTTCACTCAGAATGACATAGGAGAGGTAATTAGGTACTGTCAAAAATAAAATGATAGAATATGAAAGATAATTGAAAGGGAGCAAAAAATGGATAGAAGAGAGGAGATAAGAAGGTTGCAGAATATGAGCCCCGAGGAGATGTTAAAAGAGGCAAAAGGAAGATTAGAGATTGTGGAAAATCTTGATACTTTCCATCAGCATTTTGCCGAAGCAATTGCTAATGAAATAAAAGCAAATAATGAAGCGAAAAGACCAACAAAATTAATCCTTCCCGTTGGACCTACCGGGCAATACCCGATATTAAAGGAGATGGTTAATAGTCAAAGAATTGCTCTTCGGAATTGTTACTTCTTTTATATGGATGAGAATTGCGATGACAATGGACACGTGATTCCCAAGGAACATCCCTTGAGTTTTAAAGGAGAAATGGATGAGCTTTTCTTTGACCATATCGATAGAGAATTAAATATTCCCGAGGAACAATTAATCTTTCCCAGCCACTTGAATCTCCAGGAATTGGCAAAAAAGATTCAAGATGCCGGTGGAATTGATACCTGCTACGGAGGGATTGGCGTTCATGGACATGTCGCCTTTAATGAACCAGAAGCAGATATCAAGAATTCAGAGCCGAGGGTGGTTTACCTTAATGACTTTACCATTACCATCAATGCCATTCGCTCTGATGTTGGAGGAAATTTGGAAAGTTTTCCGAGGAAGGCGGTAACCTTGGGGATGAAACAGATCCTCTCGGCAAAAAGAATCAGGCTCTATTGCCGAAGCAGCGATGTTCCCACGCTTGATTGGGCAAATGCCGTTCTTAGATTAGCCGTTTTTGGAACTCCAGGGGATGACTACCCGGTAACCTATTGCACCGAGCATCCTGACTATAAGGTGGTTACCGATAAATTAACCGCGGCCAAACCAAAGATTATTCTCTAATAAATAAGTCCTTGTATGGAATTTCAAAGTTACCCCTCTCCTCAATCCTCCCCCTCAAGGGGGGAGGTAGGTGGGGGTGTAATTTACCCTCCCCTATCTCCCCTCCCTCGAGGGGAGGGGATAAAGAGACTTTCCTGTCTTCCCCTCCTCAAGAGAAGGGGATAGGGAGGGTGATTGAAGAAAATGGGAGAAAAAAATGGTTAATTATGGGGTGATTGGTTGTGGAGCGGTATTTGAGAATTTTCAGGTAAAATCATTACTAAAGGTCAGAGGGTTAAGATTGGTGGCGGCCGCGGACATAAATGGAAAAAGGTTAAAAGCTATAAAGCAAAAATATGGGATAGAGAAGATTTTTGTTGATTACCATGAGCTTTTGGCTGATAAAAGCATTGATGTTGTGATGGTTAATTTACCCCAGCATCTTCATCTAAGACCGGTTACCAATGCTGCTAAAGCAAAGAAAAATGTCTATGTAGAGAAACCAATTGCTACCACCTTAAAGGATGCCAGGGAAATAATTAAGGTCTGCCAGAAGAATAAGGTTAAACTCTGCGTGGGACACCAGAGAAGATTCATCAATATCGAGATGAAAGCAAAGGAACTGATTAATAAGGGCTACTTAGGAAAAATCTTTAAGCTCAGGGTAATTGCCTGCTGGTATGAACCTCGAGAGAATCTTCTCTCCAAAGGATGGTGGTATAAAAAGGAATGTGGAGGCGGCCCCTTAATGCGCTGGGGGGTGCATAAGACAGATACCCTAAGGTATCTCCTTGAGGATGAGGCAATCAGGGTCTACGCTGAGCAAGATACCTTTCTTCATAAAGGAAAGGAAATTACGGTGGAGGATAATTTAGTCGCTTTAATCAGGTTTAAAAAAGGGACAATCGCCGAATTAGAGGTAAGTAACAGCCAGCAGGAAGCCGGGATGAATCGGGGAGAAACGATAGAAATCTGGGGGGATAAAGGGACTCTCTGGTATCGTCCCTCCACCGGTGAGATGGAGCTTTATTCAAAAATAAAGGGACTGTCCCCTAAAGGTTTCATTAAATCAAAACTTATACCGGATGGAAAGGAATTCATCAGAATTCAGCAAAAATTCATCAACAGTATCAAGAGGAATAAAATTCCTCCCGTAACTGGAGAGGATGGGTACAAAGCATTGGAGATGGTGGTTGCCGCTTACAAATCTGCCGCAGAAAAAAAGGTAATAACTTTACCTGTGTAAAAGAATAAGATGAAACGATATACGGAAGAGATAAGGATGGAGAAGGTAATTACGATTAAAAAGAATATATCTAAAATAAATTTAGAAATAAAGGAGTATAATCAAAATGCTAAAAAGAGCAAGTAAATTACACCCCCACCTACCTCCCCCCTTGAGGGGGAGGATGGAGGTGAGGGGTAACTTTGAAATTCCATACAATAAATTAGTATTGTTAGTAGTACTTGTCAGTTTTTTCAGCTTGGTTGGTTTTGTTTATGGAAAAGCACCTTTTACATTGGAAAATAGCATGAAGAAACGTAAATCTGAATTAGAGGTAAAGTCTGAAGTAAAAAAACTTTTAGTTCAAAACTTTCAGATTGAACATGGCCGACTTGTTATCCAAAACATCTACACCCAGGATGCTGTAGATTCAGCGGATAGAATTTTTTATGCCCTTGCCGGGCAAAAGAGGATAAAAGATTTATATCCCAATTTTCTGCTACTCAGAAAGGAACATTATCAGATTCACAAAAGGGTAAATCAACTTAATCGAGATTATAACCAATTATCTCCTCTTGTTTTTGGT
>DAOVGU010000065.1 GCA_030672255.1 bacterium | reverse complement strand
AAGAACTTCCCTTGCCCCAAATGCAGGGACAGCAAGAATAATTAGCTCTGCTTTAAAGATCACCTTTTCTAAATCTGAGGAGATAAGGATTTTTTTCGGAATTGATACTTGAGGAAGAAATTTTGGATTCTTCCTTTTTCTTTGTAGAACCAATGCATAATCGGGAAAGAATTCCCATAATCTTACCTGATGATTCTTCTTAACAAGATGAATTGCTAAGGTTGTTCCCCATCCCCCTGCTCCTAAGATTGCAATATTCATTATGACGCAGTCATTGCGAGTCCGTCTTTGGCGGATGTGGCAATCTCAATGAGATTCCTCGCTTTGCTCGGAATGACACTTTGTGTCATTTTGTCAAATGTTGAGACCTGACCCCTTTATTATTATCTTTGGTTCGGTTTTCTTAATCAATCTTTTAATATTTTCCCGGTGCCTGATTACCACCAGGATGAAAACAAGGATACCAAGACCTATCAATGAGATATTTTCCTCTTTTATCCAGAGAAAAATAGGAAAGGCAAGTGCCCCAACCAGAGAGGCAAGGGAGATATAGCGGCTAATAAGAACAACAAAGAGCCAGACGAGAAAGGTCAAAAGAGCAACAATGGGAACAAGTCCAAGCAGCACCCCAAAACCTGTCGCCACTCCTTTACCACCTCTTCCTTTCAAGAAGATGGAGAAGTTGTGGCCACAGATTGCGCAAATACCGACAATAATTGGTAAGAGGGTGAAAGAGGGAAAATATCTTTTGGTCAAAAGAACAACAATAGCACCCTTCCCAATATCAAAAAGCAGAGTGAGAACTGCCGGGAAGGGCCCAACTACCCGCAGGACATTGGTTGCACCAATATTGTGGCTGCCAAATTCTCTGATATCAATCCTCTTAAAGAGACGCGCCAGAAGATACCCAAAAGGAACCGACCCAATCAGATAGGCAGAAACAATGAGCAGTAGCTGAATAAACATTAGTACACACCAAGGCGAGGTAGTTCCCTGTAAGCGTGCCTTGTTAGCGACGAAGCGGGCATGGTGTCCGCCAAAGGCGGACGAGTGAGGAGCAACGAGAGCGAAGATTTCCTCGCTGGGGAAATCGAGCGTGCCGCTGAAGGGAACTACCGAGCCTCTATTAACTCCTTTGCTTTATCAACTGCGGAGGCAGCATCAGGGCTATAGCCATCCGCTCCAATCTCGTCAGCATAGGCCTGGGTGATGGGAGCTCCGCCAATCATTACCTTAACCTTATCCTTTAAGCCGGCGGATTTTAAAGCTTCGATTGCCGTTTTCATTGAGGGCATAGTGGTGGTTAAAAGTGCAGAAATACCGATTAACTGAGTTCCGGCTTTGGCCGCTTCAACAAATTTTTCCTCTGGAACATCAATCCCCAAATCCTCTACCTCAAAACCTCCTCCTTTTAACATCATAATCACCAGGTTTTTGCCAATGTCATGCAGATCTCCCTTTGCCGTGCCGATGGCAATTTTGCCTATCGGTTTTATTCCGCCCTCGGCCAAAAGAGGCTCTAAGATACCCATTCCGGCATGCATCGCTCGGGCAGCAATCAGAACCTCAGGAACATAGAATTCATTATTCTTAAACTTCACTCCCACAACATTCATTCCTGCAATCAATCCCTGATTGAGAATCTCTCCCACCGGCGCTTTCTCCTTGACTGCCGCCTCCACTAACTCCTTAACCCTATTTGCGTCTCCTTTAATCAGACTCTCCTTCATTTCTTCTAAATCAGCCATCTTCCTTTCTCCTCCCTTTTTTAACTTCCTATTTCCCTGATTAACTTCAGATAATAAAGATAATTCTCCAAGGGAGCATCGGGCGGCACCGAATGGTCAATCCCCGGGAAGTATCCCCCATCCTTAAGAAGACTGGGAACCTTTTTCATAACCTCTTCCTCAACCTCCTTTTTTCCTTTGCTCAGGGCCCGCTTATCAATTCCACCCCCTATAATAAGGTTTTTGCCAAATCTTTTTCTCATCGCTACCACATCCATCCCAGCGGCTACCTCATTGGGAATGATACCATTTATTCCACATTCCAACCAGAAAGGAATCAATTCCCAGACATTACCATCGGAATCCAGGGTAATAACATCAATACCATTACTATGTAATAAATCTGTCACCCTTTTATAATGAGGAACCATATATTTCTTAACAAATTCCATCGAGACCAATGAACCTTTATTATATGCCATATCTTCCCAGAAGAGAGCAAAATCAAATTGAATCTCCTTTAAGACCGGTTTTATTGTTTCAACGATAAAATATTCAGTATATTCCTCAATCTCCTTGATTAATGCTATATCGTCAACTAATAGATAACTGAGATTCTCAATACCGATCCAGTTCCTCATCCATCCGAAGAAACCTCCTACGAGAATCCCTAAGGGATAATCTCTTTCTTTATATCTTCCCTTTTCTTTCTCCCACCAGAGGGGATAGCGGGCAGGAGAATGTGGATTAAGCCGCTTTTTATACTTCTGCCAGGTTTTTCTATCCCTCACCGGATACTCAATCCATTGGTCCATGGAAGATTCTCTCTGCTCTTTAAATATCTTTTTTTTTACCCCATCTCCATCGATGATAACCTTATGAGTGGCATCCTCTTCTAGAGTTTTTATATCAAAGGGAGGAATTGATGGTACAGTGCTAGATAGGTCGATAGGGAAATAGTCCATTCTATCAAACCCGAAATATTCACGGATATGGACATCCCCGGGAAGTCCCTCTCCTCTCCATCTTTCCAGCGTGCCATTCCAGAACCACTGCCAGCAGGAGGGTAGAAAGAGTTCTCCCTTTAACTCAAATCTCGCAATCTTTAAAAATTTTTCTCTCTCGGTCATTTTCAATGCAACCAGACTATCATAAATAGATTACTGTTGCTGTGAGATAATTATAGAAGTGAATCTTCCCGCATATTACTACTGAAGATAGAGCATAATTTAAATAGCGCAATTTGTCAAGAGCCCACGGCTGGATTCGAACCAGCGATCTTAGCATTACGAATGCTCTGCTCTACCAGCTGAGCTACATGGGCAGGTTCTTCAAAAATACTTGCTACGTCTATCTTATCTAAAACTGGCTCTTTTGGCAATTTCTGTAAAATATCCTTTTGTGCTGAAATTGTGCTGATTTTGCTTTCTACACTATCCATAAATTGGTTGCAGAAATAATCGACCTTTACTCTCTTATGATCAGGAGATAGATGGGCATATCTCAAGGTCATATCGAGGGTTTTATGACCTAATAATTCCTGAACTGTTTTTAAATCTATTCCTGCCATAGTAAGTTGAGAAGCAAAGGTATGTCTTAAATCGTGAAATTTAAAATCTTTTATTCCTGTTTTTCGGAGAGCAGTAGCAAATGACCTCCTTACATTTCCATAGGGCTTCCCTTCTTTATTGCAGAAGACATAACCACTATCTGGATGTTTTTTTACTCCAAGCAAAACAGAGTAGACAATATCGTTCATATAAACTTCTCTTTTTTCTCCATTCTTTGTATCTAAAAGATAAATTATTTTTTGGGAGAAATCTAAATCTCTCCATTTAAGGTTGAGGATCTCGCTCTTTCTCATACCAGTGAAAAGGGCAACTATAATAATAGGTTTTAGATGTTCTGAACAGGCATCAATCAACTTTTTCATCTCTTCCCTCTCTAAATATCGCAATCTCTTATTATCTATCCTAAAAAGTTTTACCTTGGCAGCAGGATTCTCCCTTAGTTTGTCCCATTCTATCGCTTTGGTGAAAATATGCCTTAAGCAAGCAAACTCCCGATTTACTGTTGCAGTTGCTACCTGTTCTTTCCTCTTCCTCTTGTAATTCTCTACATCTAAAGAGGTAATTTCAAAAAGCCATCTTCCACCAAAGAACGGCAGAAGATTCTTAATGATTGTCTCATCCCTTCTGAAAGAGCGTTTATTCAGCTTGGAGTGAGCTTCCAGATAAGTTTTTGCCATTTCCTCAAACTTAATCTTCTCGTTCTTTTGAATATCAAGGTGCTTCCCTTCTTTAATTTGGGCTTCTATCTTGCCAAGAATTATTTTTGCCAACTTCTTATTCCTCTCATTCTGCGGGCCGATTATCTTGCGTATCTGCTTTCCCTGAAACATATAGGATATACCCAAACTACCCGTCTTTTTCCCCTTTCTTACATATATGTTCCCCATCTTTCTCCTCTCTAATTCTATTAAATTAAAGGTTTATTGTCAATCCTGTCCTTTGTTTCAGCCTTTTGTTAAAAGCTGAATGCATCCATTTATCAATTTCCTCTTTATCAAAACGAAGGATGCGACCTCCGGGTTTATGAAAAGGAATTATTCCTTGAGATACCCAGGTATATAAAGTATGGACACTCAACCCAGTATATTGGGATAATTCTCTGACACTAATATAACGCTTTTCCACTGTTTAGTAAAGTCTTACCTTAAAAAAATTTCATTTAGATTTTTCTTTCAGTTCCTGCCACCTCTTTTGCGAGGGTTGATTAAGCCATCTAACATTACCTTCAGGCACATAAATCAATATATGGTCTGGCATAACTCTTCCGCCGAATACTATTTCTTTACCAGCAATTATTCGTGGTTTACCAGCCTCTCGCATCCAGCGACAGATTCCTTCATTACTGAGCCGGTTTCTAAATGCCAAATTCAAATCCAGAGGACATATCGGAATTGAGCAATGTTCATAGCGAGGGCATTTCTCAAGATTTTTGACATTTTCTACTTCTGATACGAATTTATCGCTCATTTCTTTCTCCATTTATTTCCTTTCTATTTTTTGAGGTGACACCGGTCTCACCTCCTTATAGACCCTGTTCATATTCAACTAAAATTAATCGAATAGCTTCTGCTTTACTGCCAGCGAGAGACTTCTTCTCCATTATCTTTTCAAGAAGTTCATCTACTTCTTCTTTCGTTTCTCTGGAACATCTTCCGAAATTGAGACAGGTTGAAAGGGTCGGAAGATGAATTTCTTCTCGAATTGGTTCAAGAGATTTCTTCAGCTCTTCAGAACTTTGAACTTTTGCCATCTCAAAAATTTCTTCTTTGGTTCTCTCGTTAACTCGAGACACAACCGGCAGAATCAAATTTGATTTCTTCCAGCCTACCTCTTTAGCTTTAGGTTCAGGGATTGAAGTAGCAATTCTAATCAGATGATAACCTACCTTTTCGAGTTCTATGGCCCGGAGGAAAGCTTCAAAGCTTGAGTATTGTTCTTTATAAATTCCAGAACTTTTAATTTTGCTTAAGATCCTTCCAAGTTCAAAGAAGTCAGTTCTTACCCGCTCCTTTAACTCATTTATCCTTTTAACGCTCTCCTTTAAGTTCTCCATTTCTATTCCTCTTAACTTTTCATCTCTTTCTTGATTTTCTGACATTAAGTTTAACCCTCAACCCTCATTTTGCGGGTTGAACAACCCTCATTCTGAAGGTTATTTCCCCCTTTAGTCCCTTTAACAACCCTCAATTTGAAGGCTGTTAGAGCAATTATCCCCCAATTTCAACCCTCAAAATGAAGGAGTATATTAATAGTATTAGCCAGGGGGAGGAGTTTTCTCCAGAGCACCACCCCAGTTTTCAAACTGTCTAGCATATTCTCGTTTCTCTCTAAGTTCTTTAGCCATTTTAGGGTCTTTCTCTTTCCATCCAGGACTGAAGACGTAAATACTCTTTCGCCTATATAGCCCACCTTGTTCCTTTACCTCAATAAACCCATTTTCAACAAGTGCTTTCATGGCTTTAGTAAATCGTCTACTGTGCATTTTGTATTCAACCTCAGAGTAGGTAAGGCGTAGCTCCTCCCTCTGATTGATAGGTAATTTTTCATCATCGTCAGCTTTACCCGTTTTTTTCTTTTTTAGAAGTTCACAATAAACCCAGTTAGCATCTGTGCAACATTTCCTCCACGGCTCACTATTGGTTTTATAGTGTGGTAGAAGGATGAACCCTCCTTTAATTTTTGTTCTTTTTTTCTTCATCTCCATTTCCATCTCTTTTTCTAATTTCTTATCGTTGAGCGAAAAGTCTATCTTTTAAGGTTCTAATGGCGTCGGCATAAGCTTTTGCATTGACAGTGCAATCACCTCGCCAATAGGCGTCTGCAACTTCCTCACACTGAGTTTTGTTAGAAAAGATAAACCAATAAAAGTGGCCTTCCCTTTCTAATTGAATCAATTTCTGGCCCTTCGCATAATGGACTGCGGCCTCATATAAGTCCTTGACTCGGTAATTTTGTTGCTGACTGGATTTCTGGTAGGGGTGATTTTCCATTTTTGTCATCTTCATCTAATAAAAAAAGTCCATTCCTCCCTCTACTTATATAATGGGAAAAATGGACAAAAAGTGGACAGCCCCTTCAGGCAAAACTCTCTTTTACTTTACATTATACCCTTATGTTTCTCTTGAATTGATTTAATTCTTCTTCTTATAGTTCTGGGAGATAACTGGCGTATTCTAGCTATTTCTTCTTTCTTATACCCTTTTTCTAAAAGACGAAAAATATCTTTTTCATCCGGTGTTAATTTGCTCTCTAATCGTTCTTTGATTAAATTATAAGCAATCTTTTCCTTGATATTAATCCCACTCGGAATTTGAGCTCCGAGTGTTTCTTTTACTTCTTCTTGCCCTCCGGACCCTTTTTCAACCGTAATTGTCTTATCTAAAGATATTGTTTGTTTAAAAAGCGAGAAGTCTTTAATATCTTTTAGATCTTCTAAACAATCCCAAAGTTTTCCAAGCGAATTTCTTGCTCCCTTCTTCCTTGATCCAAAGAGATAATGTGTGAGGTTTCCTACTATAGGGAGATTATTGTAGTTACCAATTGTTTTTTGAATTATTGCATTTAATTTACTTCCGTTAACTGCTAATTTTAATTTATTCACCTTATCAATGTCCATCTTGAGTAAATATTTTATATGCTTCAGGATATTTAACTTTGTAAGCAGGCTTTCTCCTTCCTCTCCTTTATACTCTGGATTCCAAGAAGCTTCTTTTATCAGTCGGCTTTCAGCAACAAAATTGGAGATTTTACCAATTACATCTTTTCTCAGGAAGGATTTCGCTATTTCAAGTTCTGGTTTACTCTTGAAGTATTTCTTTAGTGATCTTGGTTCATTCTGAAGGATAGCTTCTACTTTTCGAAAGGGTGCACAAGCTCGTTCAACAAGCGGTCTAATTCTTTTATAATTTAATTCCAAATGCTTATCTACAGAAGTCCCTTTCACTTGTTTCCACTTTTCAACTGTTTCGGGAGTATCTCCTTTAATGAGACGGTATACGATTAAATCTGCCCAATTATCTCTGAGTTGTTCTGCATCTGCCGTCTTAAGGCAATCTTCTCCAAAGTAATTTTTGATAAAGTGGTTAACTGTTCTATCAATTCTCTGTTTATATTGCTCAGTGACTAAAAACCAGGCCGCTTCTAACCCACATTCTTCACTTCCTTGAGATATACCTGCCATTTCACCAATTGCTTCATATTGACTCTTTTGCTCTTGTGGATTCAGTCCTGAGCTCCCTCTTTTTCTATTTAACTCTTGAAGTTTTACTTTTGTCTTTTCAAATAACAACTTATCCAACTCTTTCCCTAAAAACTGAATCTCTCTTTCTCTGTAATCTTCTATCTTCTTCTGGAGTTCATGCCTCCTTTTCACTAAAGGGTTCTTTTCTTGAGGATAATGAAATTGTCCATAATCAGATACAGTATCTTTATGACTTTCCAAAACATTGAGAGATGAAAGGTTAACCCCTTTTCTTAATAATTTTTTATTTATTGATGTAATTTCCTCTTTAAATTCTTCAACAGTTTTTAACTCTTTTGGGGATGATTGCCACTTAGCAAGATATTTTTTTGTAGCAAACTCATCGCTTCTCTGTTTTTTTGTAACAATCTGCTTCAATCTTTTGTTAAGAAATTCTTCTGTCAATTCCATCTTCATCTCCATAAACTTAGGCTTTGAAAGTAAATTAAACAGTTTAATTATACCGTATAAATGGCTTGTAGTCAAGGTCTGGTGCTGGATTTGTGAGGAAGATAGGAAGATAAAAAGGTTGGTAAATTACTCAGTCAAAAAGAGGATTGGGAATTCAGAAATATGAGGGGAGATAGGGAGGGTAGAAAGAGAAAAACAGACTTAAGAGAAAGACGGGTGTAATATAATTTATTAATTAATAAAGAATGCCTTGCACGCAATCAGTTATTTACTGTCTTACTCACTATTTTTAAGTTTTCTTTCAATTAGAAGTCTGAAAATGGTATGAATTGAATCTCATTAAGACTTCTGATAGTTCAAAGTAAACTTTGTAAGATCTATTTTTATAGGAATAAGGAGAAAGCAAACCGCAATATTTTACCTCAACTAACAACCACTCTCCAATTCCTAGATTAAGAGGGTGTTTTGCAACTATTGTAGCTTTTACATTATTGTCCTCATCATATAAAGTGAAATATGTAACTTCTGTCACACCTCTTCGGTCTTGAGGCCTCCAAGATAAGGTGCTCCTAACGCCACGGTGTTCAACTTTTTTTACTATTCCGCTAAGGAGTTTTGTTCTTGCTCTCCTCCAACAATCTCGCCTTTCCTTTCTTTCTAAATCTAATTCACCTATTTTTATTTCTTTTTCCCTACCTGGCACTATTCCTAATTTCTTCATTCTTTCCCATTCTTCTTTCGTAAATAATTGCTTTATTGGTTTTATCTTTCTATTTTGTTTTTCTGCTTCTGTTTCAGGGATACCTAACTTCAGTGAGATAGCCTTCTTATTCCTGATAACTACTATGGAAAACTTATTAGTTGACTCTAAATCCCTTATCCCGATTTGTAATTCTTTTAGGTTGGTAATTTTCTTTCCGTTAAGTTCAATAATTATATCCCCTCGCTGTAAAGTTTCTGACGGAAGATTAGGATGGAAATCCTTTAATAAGACTCCTTTTTCAGAGTAAGGTTGAACAAGAATAGTTAAGAACCCTATCTTAATTTTCTCTGCTTCTCCTTGTTTAATGCTTAACACTCCCTTTTCTTTGGCTTTCTGTTTTTCATAGGCTTCCACTTGTTTGCCAATTTCTTCTGAAAACATAAGAAGCCATCCCGCCCCTAAAATTTCATTATACTCCAAGATCATATAGGTTATACTGCCCTCCCAACAAATTTCAACAAATTTATCTTGAGAGCCCCTTCCAAACTTTTCAAAAATAGCATCTCTTAACCCACACCAATTTACATAACCTTCGGTAAGAATAGTTACATTAAAAAATTTTCCTCCCCAAAAACCATATTCAATTCCCTCAAGTTTTGCTGCTCCAATATGTAGATCATCGTTTTTCCTTATATATACTTTAATTTCTCCAGCAGAGCCTTGGTCAGTTCTGAGGTATTCCATATCTTTCAAGGTAGATATGTCTGTCCCCCATTTAATATCCCTGAATCCGCCGGGTTCGCTTCCAGGCTTAAAATTATCTAATGCAAAACTGGAATTACTCCACAACCCAATCGTCAAAATCGACAACACAATTAACCAAATCTTTTTCATCGGCAACTCCCCTCCGATATCCTATTCAGAAATCTTTTCCTGCTCTTCCTCTGTTTTTATCTGTTCACCTATTTTCTTTGATCTTACAATAAAAGTCCCCATTCTTGAAGGCTCGTCATACAGCAATAACATAGCGGTTATGTTTCCATTCCACCCCCATTTATTCTTCTCTAATTGTTTACCTTTTCCAAATTCTCCAAAAACAACTATATCTTTAAAGTAAGAAAAATTGGATAGACCTTCGATGAGAATTTGGGCCCTGTGAAACTTATTTTTATAAAAAATATAGCGTATTTCTTTAACTCTATAATATACGCTTTCCCATGTATCCTTCTCCTTATTATAACTGGGAATACAATCTTTAATGAAACTTTCAAAGAAAGAACATTGCTCTAAATTCCTTTTCTCTCTAATTTTTCCTTTATAAGAAGGAGGGGGAGGAAGAGATGAAAGCACCTCTAAGCATCCTATTTCCTTTATTTCTAACTTATTTTTGTCTTTTTCCCTCTTATAGGATTTAAACTCAGAACAACCAGTGAGATCGTCAACATATACCATATCCGAAAGAAATGCTATGTCTGTTCCCCATTTGATTCCTCCAAATCCATCTGGTTCATTCTTAAACATTTTTAATAAAGAGAATTAAAGTTTTAATAGCTGAGCCGAAATTTTTGCTATATCAATTCCTTTTTGAGAGCGGGTAAAAGCCTCTTCAATAAAGAATTGCACAGCAAAGTCTAAACAAGTATAATCGACCTTTATAAAATCTCCACTTTGATTAAAATAGGATGGTAAGGACATACTACAAGCCAATTGGATTGTTCGCTGTTCCAGCCGTGGACTAAAAGGAATAATTTTACAACCCATATTCTTAAGGATCCGAATGATTTCTTCTCCTGTTTCCTTCACTCTTTGAGAAACTTGGGGATCCAACACAATCTTTTTGGAGGGAAACTTATCCTTTATAAAGGGATGCTCTGTTTCGATAGCATAAATCAAAGTTAAGTGGTCCCTTACTGCTTGAGCTTTTTCCATCTTAATCTTTCCCAAAGCAAGAGCCTCTTGGCTTTGGGAGATTGCTTTATATCTCTCCTCAGTTTGCTTGTGTAGTCTACATAACATTCTATCTTCAATAGCATTGAAATTTGGGTCTCCAATAGTAACTTTATAACCTCTCTCTAATACCTTTGTATTATAGTTAACACTGAAGAAAGAATTAAATTTATATGGGCCAACAGTTTCATTCTTGAGTTCTCCTATTACCTCTTTTCGATCCAATGCTAATTTGAGAGGCTCCACCATTCCTTTATACTTAAACCAATCGTTAAATTCCGGTATGATAAAGTTAAATTTTTCATCTTGATAGGTTTCACCCATCCTGATGAATCTTGCTGCTGTCATTCCTCCGCAGTATCTATTCTTACCAGGCAATCCATGAGGCTTTACATTCCTTTCCTTATTTCCTCTAATCATATCGTCAATAGCAAAGGTTTTTCCTGTCCCTGGTGCTCCAAATAAAGCAAGATTAAAGCCAGTAGACATTACTATTTCCCCTTCTGAATTGATGATAGGAACGTCGGCTAGACTATACTGCTGAACTATGCTCAAGAGACTATCAAAATAAAGCATCTCTCCAAACATACCTTTTAAGTAACGGGCAATCTCAAGAGTTGATGTTTGTTTACTAAATTCTATCGTTTTCTGAAATCTATTTTCGAGCAAATCCTTTAAATAGTCATCAAAATCCTTCTTCAATTTTATGACTGTTCTATGCTCCTTACGGGCAATTTCTGTCGTGAAAGTTTCCAACCATCCATCCTTTACACAACGGGACAAAATCTCTTCTACAAGGGGCCTCCTCTCTCCAGGAATTTCGTATTGAATAGGTGGATAAAGCCAGTCCGAAGGTTTTGATCTTTTAACTATCATCTTATAACCTTGCATGGTATCCAGAGGGCCGCGGACCTTGCCAAATATTCCTTTAATATCAGCGTAATCAGCCTTACCTCCATTTTCTAATAAGAAATTTAAAATCTGAAATATTATTCTGCCATTTTCTCCTTCAAGACATTCTTGAGAATTCTCAGCTATCTCTTTCCAATAGCTTTTGAACTGCAACTCAAAATTCTCAACAGTGAAAAATCTTCCATAAAAATTATTACAAAAAGTTCCTCCGAAACTTCTTCCCTCTTTCTTAAATACTTCTGATAGAGCTTCTTCACTCATATTCTCTGGTAGAATTGTCTTCGTCTCCTCTTCAGTATATTTAAAACATTTTTTAAATAGAAGTTTCAATTCTTTTCTCTTTGTTTCTTCCACACTTTCTTCGGCTGTATTTCTCTTTTCCATACTGAATGACCCCTAATAAAAAAGGGACTACAAATCTTCCTACCGGTAACGATCCACGAAACCCAATAAGAAGACTGTAGCCCCTCGTTGTGCTTTCACACAGGACTACAGCCTTCTTCTCAGTGGATCGTTAAGTAGGAATTATCCTACTTTAAGAAAAAGGCTAATAAAGGTATTACTTTTCTCAAAGAACTTCTATCTTCAATTATATCGCTCTATAGAGGAGAAGTCAATGAAGGTAAAGTAGAAATAAGAGCGAATAGAATACTGTGCCGAAGAACTCTAAGGCTATTTTTAGTAGAGATTTTTTCATCTTACCTGTTTCCCTCTTCTTACTTAACTAAAAGATAGTTCGTGAGAATTATCAAGGTAATCGTAAGGATTATTAAAATCCATGTGAGGCCGACCAGTTTAGATGCCTGTCTTGCTGATTTTCGGTCTCTTCTTAAATTTAGAAAATCTTGAAG
>DAOVGU010000241.1 GCA_030672255.1 bacterium | reverse complement strand
CAGGTCTCAACATTTGACAAAATTTTTACGTGTGTTTAGACCTGTGTATTTTGTCAAATGTTGAGACCTGACCCCACTTCTTCAATTACCTCCTCAACAATCTCCTCTTCAAAACCCCTACCCCGCAAATAAAAATAAAGCCTCTGCTTTGTTGGTGCTTTATGTAAAGATTGATAGTCCCCTATTCTTTTTTTTGCCAGTTGCTTGGCCAAAAAAAGTTCCTTTTCCCTCGGTAGTAACTTATCCAGGGTTTTTTTAATAATTTCAGGATTAACGCCTTTCCTCTGAAGTTCCTGAGTTAATAACCAGCGACCCTTTGGTTTTTTAGAGAGCCTTATTTCTATATAGGAAAAAGTAAATTGCTCATCATTAATGAGCTGCAATTCTTTTAACTTTTTTCCTATCTTCTCGGCTACTTTTCCAAAACCTTGATGGAAAAGTTTATCTTTAATCTCCTTTTCCGTATAGGGGCGGTGTCCCAATAGGCGAAAAGCATACCTTCTTGCTCTTTCTTCAATCTCTTTCACCTTTCAGAATCACAAAACGGGTATATCTACCTTCTTGAACAAGTAAAATGGCATCCCGTCTCTTCTTTATTCCTTTGATAATGTTGTGATAGTCGGTGATATTCTCTATTTTCTCGCGGTTGATTTGTTTGATTATTACTCCTCTTCTTATTCCTGCTTCATCTGCCTGGCTGCCGGGCTCCACATTGCTGACAATAACTCCCTCTCTTGCCCTCATTTTGAACATTTTCATTAAATCTTCGGTAATTGCCTCTACCTTCAGTCCACGCCAGGAACCTCTTTCCTTTTCTTCTTCGGCAATAAGCTCTTTCTCGGCGGGCATCTCTCCAATCTTTATCTTTAAGACCGTCTCCTTTTTTTCTCTGATTATCTTTACAGAAACTATTCTGCCTGGGGAGGTATCGGCAACCGCAGTCTGAAGTTCCAAAGGTTCTCTAACCACTTTTTTTTCTAATTGAATGATTACATCTCCTCTTTTCAAACCACCTTTTTCTGCCGGACTATTTTTCATCACATCGCCAATAAGCACTCCTTCAGCTTTCTTCAATCCAAACGATTTAGCCAATTCTTCGCTTAATGGTTGAATGATAATGCCCAGCCAACCGCGAACAACCTTCCCCTTTTCCCTTAATTGAACAAGAACATTCTTGGTCATATTAATGGGAATGGCAAAACCGATGCCGGAAGCAACAGAAGGGGCAATAATGAAAGTATTAATTCCGATTACTTCTCCTTTAATGTTGACCAGGGGACCACCGGAATTTCCCGGATTAATTGAGGCATCGGTCTGGATGAAATCCTCGTATTGACCGATACCAAAACCCCTTCTGCCTTTGGCGCTAATTACTCCCACTGTAACCGTCTCCTCTAATCCAAAGGGATTACCGATAGCAATTGCCCATTCTCCCACACGGATATTATCCGAATCGCCTAACTTTATCGAAGGAAATGGTTTTATCCCCTTAACCTTAAGCAGGGCTAAATCAGTCCTCCGGTCTGTGCCAACAACCTTAGCCTTCAACTCCTTTTTCTTGCCTAACAATTTCACCATTATTTTATCGACACCCTCAACGACATGATTGTTAGTAAGAATGTATCCTTTTGGGTCAATAATAAAACCAGAACCAAGCCCTTTTTGTTTCTGCTTAAATTCCTTTCTTTTTTCTGGTCTCTGCTGGCCAAAGAAATCCTCGAATGGGCTACGAAAGAACTCCTCAAAATTGCCAAATGGGTCCCAATAACGCAGGGTTACCGTTTTCTCCGTAGTGATCTGAACAACCGCCGGCTTTATACTTTTGGCCACATTTACAAAGGATTCCTGGAGAGAAAAGAGTTCCTTGCCTACCCCTATCTCATCGGCAGACAAACCCACATTTTTCAAGGGGACTATCTCCCTTAACTTAGACTTTGCCGAAAGATTAAAGGCGGCGATTAACCCGGCAATAAAAATTATTGTAAGAACAGATTTCTTCAACATTCTTTTCTTTTCCATCTCTTCTCCTTTTTCGCTGACAGACGTCATTGCGAGGAGTCCGCCTAAGGCGGACGACGTGGCAATCTCTATATTGTAGTTGCAGAGCTTGCTCTGCTAAAATGAAGCAAAGTAAACTTTGCCACTACATAAGAAAGAGATTCCTGCTTTCGCAGGAATGACAGAATACGTTGTCATTCCCGCAGTCAGAGAGCGGGAATCTACCCCTGATTTAATCAGGGGTTCCTGCTAAGTTCACCCCTGCAGTCAGCAAGCAGGGGCAGGAATGACCCCCGTATTTAATACGGGGCATCTGTGTTAATCTGTGGTTGCATATTTTGCCTTCATCTCTTCTTCAACTTTTTTAGCTACCTCTGGATTCCCTTTTAAGTAAGCGCGCGCATTCTCATATCCTTTTCCCAGACTCTTGTCCTGATAAGAAAAGGAAATTCCTCTCTTTTCAATAATTTTATTTTCCAGACCCAGATCAAGCAGGCATCCCTCTTTGGATATTCCCTGATTATAAAGAATATCAAATTCCGCCTGCCTGAAAGGTGCAGCCACCTTATTCTTCACCACCTTGACCCTTGTTCGACTGCCGATGATGTTATCTCCTACCTTAATTTGGCCTATCCTTCTAATATTGAGTCTGACGGAAGCATAAAATTTAAGAGCTCTACCACCAGGAGTAGTCTCAGGATTTCCAAACATTACCCCAATCTTCTCTCTTACCTGGTTAACAAAAATTGCAGATGTTTTTGATTTACTTATACCACCTGTAAATTTTCGCATTGCATGGGACATCAGCCTTGCCTGAAGCCCAACCGTAGTCTGTCCCATCTCTCCTTCCAGTTCTACCTTAGGCACTAAAGCGGCTACGGAATCAATCACCACAACATCAACGGAGTTACTTCTGATCAATCTATCGGCAATCTCCAAGGCCTCTTCTCCTGTATCTGGCTGAGAAATCAAGAGTTCCTCTAAATTCACTCCCAATTTGGCAGTATACTGAGGGTCAAGAGCATGCTCGGCATCAATAAAAGCCGCTACACCCTTTCTCTTCTGTGCTTCAGCAATGATATGAAGAACAAGGGTTGTTTTACCGGAGGACTCTGGACCAAAGATTTCTACTACTCTCCCCCGAGGTACTCCTCCGATTCCAATGGCCAGGTCCAGGGAGAGAGCACCGGTAGGAATTGCCTCAATTTCTACCTTTGCTCCCTTTTCTCCTAACTTCATAATTGAGCCCTTTCCAAAATCCTTCTCAATCTGCTCTAAAGCTAGAGACAATGCTTTCTCTCTATCCATTTAATCACTCCTTTTTGGACGCAGATAACATCAGGATAAAACAAGATATTATAGTCATTGCGAGGCGTAGCCGAAGCAATCTCAAAACGGGATTGCCACACTCCTTTCAGTCGCTCGCAATGACAGATATGCTGTCATCTGCGTCCTGTCAACTTAATCTCTTCCAGAACAGTATAGCTTGCTCCTTCCTTTTTAAGTTCGCTCTTCATTATATTCAGGCTATCAACCCAAAATGAACAGAATTGATGCTCTCTGAATTTTTTGATTAAATCTTCTAATACCTCTCTACCTTCCCTTAATCTTTTCACCCTCGCTAATGTGAGATGGCATTGAAATTCCCTTTTTTCAGCAGGAAAGCCTCTTTTCTCCAATTCTTCCTCAAGGAGTTTACTCATCTTTTTTAAACTCTCGGTTCCCTCCTCTACCCCGGCCCAGATAACCCTGGCTCTTTTTATGTTGGGAAAGATGCCAATACCTTTAAAACTTAAAGAAAATGGCGAAAACCTTTGCCCAATAATCTGGCAACTTTTAATTATCTCCTCTAATCTTTCTTCTGAAATTTCTCCCAGAAATTTCAAGGTAAGATGCAGATTCTCTATTTTTACCAATTTTAGCGCAAGAGTCCTATCTCTGAGAAAGTTCTCTATCGCTAAAAACTTTTTCTTTCCTTCCTGAGGAATTTCTATACTGATAAATGTCCTCACTTCAACCAGGGCATCATCGCTCTTAACTTCTTCCCGACAACCTCTACGGGGTGAACCCTATCCTTCGCTGAAAGGCTATTATAGACCGGTCTTCCCACCTGATTCTCCGAAATCCATTCTTTAGCAAACTCCCCTGATTGAACCTCGGCTAAAATTTTTTTCATCTCCTTTTTCACATTTTCATTAATCACCCGCGGGCCTCGGGTTAAATCTCCATACTCCGCGGTATCACTCACCCCTTTCCTCATTCCCTGAATTCCCTTTTCATTGATGAGATCAACGATTAACTTTAACTCATGGCAGGTCTCGAAGTAGGCAATCTCTGGTTGATAACCCGCCTCCACTAAAGTTTCAAATCCGGCCTTAATTAAAGCGGTAACACCACCACAGAGCACCGTCTGTTCCCCAAAAAGGTCGGTCTCCGTTTCTTCCTTAAACGTTGTCTCCACTACACCTGCCTTTGCTCCACCAATCGCCTTTGCATAGGCAAGAGCAAGAGAAAGAGCTTTTCCGGTATAGTTCTGATAGATAGCAACTAAGCAGGGAACCCCTTTCTTCTCTAAATACATCTGTCGCACCAAAGAGCCTGGCCCTTTGGGAGCAATCATAAAGACATCAATATTCCCTGGAGGAATGATCTGGCCAAAATGAATGGAAAAGCCATGGGAGAACATCAAACCATTCCCTTCCTTAAGATGAGGCAAAATTTGTTTAAAGACCTCGGCCTGAATGTGGTCCTGAGTTAAAATCTGGATAATATCTCCAGCTTTTGCGGCCTCATCTGCCGGAACCGATTTAAATCCATCATCTATGGCATTCTGGTAATTTCTTGTTCCTTTTAATTCGCTTACAACAACATCTACTCCGCTATCCCTGAGATTCAATGCCTGGCCTCTTCCCTGAATCCCATAGCCTATAATTGCCACTTTTTTTCCTTTCAATGCCTTTAAGTCCGCATCCTTCTCATAATAGATTTTAGCCATTATTTTTCTCCCTCGTCTTTCTTATCCCTACTTTTCCTGTTCTGATAATTTCCTTAATTCCAAAGGGTCGCAACAACTTTAACATCATCTGTATCCGATGAGAATCGCCGATAAGTTCTATAACTACACTTTTTTGACCAACATCAATCACCTGACTACCAAAGATCTCCACGATCTTCATAATATTGGCCCGATTAGTAGCATTAACTCTAATTAAAATCAACTCCCGCTCTAAGTGATCGAAACTGGTCAAATCCTGAACCTTTATTACATCAATAAGTTTATTCAGTTGTTTAATGATTTGTTCTAATATTCTCTCATTTCCTTTCACTCCAATAGTCATCTGGGAGACGGTTGGGTCTTCTGTTTCAGCAACCGAAAGGGAATCAATATTAAAGCCCCGGGCAGAAAAGAGTCCGGCAACCCTGGCTAAAACCCCGAACCTATTCTCCACCGTCACTGAAATAATATGCTTTTTCTCTTCCATAATTGACACGAAGTGTCACCCCGAGCCTTTGGCGAAGGGTCTCATACTACAGATGAGATTCTTCGGCTATGCCTCAGAACGACATAGGAGCTCACGCAAGTCCTCCGATCATCTGATTTAAGGATGCTCCGGCCGGAACCATGGGAAAGACATTTTCTTCCGGCTCAACCCTGAAGTCAATCACCACCGGTAACTTCTTTTCCTCTATTGCCTTTTCAATCGCAGGCTTAACCTCTGACTTTTTATTAACCCTTATCCCTTTTGCGCCAAATGCCTCGGCCACCTTCACAAAGTCAGGTCCTCCACCAAGATCGGTATAGGAATACCGTTTCCCATAAAAGAGTTCCTGCCACTGCCTCACCATTCCTAAATAGCCATTATTAAGAATAGCTATTTTTACGGGAATATGGTTGAGGACAGCGGTGGTAAGTTCCTGAATATTCATCTGAAAGCTCCCGTCCCCGGCAATATCAAAGACTATGCTTTTTGGACAGCCAACCTGGGCACCAATTGCTGCCGGAAAACCGTAACCCATCGTTCCCAAACCACCCGAGGAGAGAAAGGTACGTGGTCTATTATATCTATAGAATTGGGCTGCCCACATCTGATTTTGTCCCACCTCAGTGGTAATTATCGCCTTTCCTTTGGTGAGGTGGTAGATTTGCTCCACCACATACTGGGGCCGAAGTTTATCATCATCTTGATAGGTAACCGGATATTTCGTTTTCCATTCCTTAATCTTCTTATGCCAATTTTCTAAAGATAGGGGTTTTACTTCTTTAATCAACTCCTCCAGAATACTCCTGGCATCTCCTACAATAGGAATATCTACCTTCACATTCTTGCTGATGGCCGAAGGGTCAATATCAATATGAATAATTTTAGCATTGGGAGCAAATGTCTCAATTTTTCCGGTAACCCTGTCATCAAACCTTGCTCCGACGGCAATGATCAGGTCTGATTCCATCACCGCATAGTTGGCATACCTTGTCCCATGCATCCCCAGCATTCCCAAAGAAAGGGAATGCTCCCCGGAGAAACCTCCCAGACCCAAAAGGGTCATTGTGACAGGAATCCTGGTAATCTCGGCTAATTTTTCTAATTGGTCTGCTCCACCTGAGAGAATCACTCCCCCACCAGCATAGATAACCGGTTGTTTACTTTTTTTAATTAGGGCAGCCGCCTTTTCTATCTGAAGAGGATGACCAGCGATGGTGGGCTTATAGGTCCGTATCTTGATTTCCTCCGGATAATGGTATTTTGTTTCTCCCCTCTGGACATCAACCGGTAGATCAATCAAGATCGGACCGGGTCTTCCGGAAGAGGCTAAATAGAATGCCTCCTTTATTGTCCTCGCCAAATCTTTTACATCCTTAACAAGGTAATTGTATTTGGTAATTGGCCTTGTGATCCCTGTGGTATCTGCCTCCTGAAAAGCATCATTTCCAATAAGGGGGGTAGCCACCTGTCCGGTAATGGCAACCAGAGGAATGGAATCCATATAGGCGGTGGCAATACCGGTAACAAGATTGGTTGCTCCGGGACCTGAAGTGGCAAGACAGACCCCTACCTTTCCGGTAGCGCGCGCGTATCCATCTGCCATATGGGCAGCCGCCTGTTCATGCCTGGTAAGAATAAACTTCAGTTCTTTCTTATAGAGGACATCAAAAAGCGGCAATAGCGCTCCCCCCAAAATCCCGAAGACTACCTCTACCTTTTCTCTTTTTAATGCTTCAACTACAATCTCTGCTCCTGTCATAACTTTTTTATTATACTACTTTCGCCTGAAAAATCAAATCTTTCCTTTTCACTGAAGATACAGCCACAGTATTGTTGACGATAGAGGTCCATTTTTTTACTTATTGTAATTCCTTCCTTCCAGCCTTTCCGAAAATCCTCATAATAAAAATTTACATCATATTTCTCACCTAATCTCTCCCCGATCCTTTTAATCAAATTGTGTTGCTGAAACTTACTATAAAGTAAGGTTGTTGTGAAATAGTCAAGTCCTCTTTCCTTTGCTATTTTTGCTGCTCTTTCCATTCTTATCTCATAGCAAAAGCTACAACGAACCTTCTCGACTGCATCCTTGGCTAAAATTCCTTTTAAAAAATCTTTCAAAGGGTACTCCGTATCGGTAATTAATCTTAGAGAGGTAGCTTGAGCAAAATATCCTGTAGCCATCAACCTTCTCCGGTACTCTTGATAAGGTTGAATATTAGGGTTATACCAAAAACCTATCACCTCAAAACCTTCCTCTTTCAGTTTTTTATAAGGGTAACAGGCACATCCGCCACAACAAATATGCAAAAGTATTTTTTTTATTTTCACCGAACACAGTTACATCTGATTTTTTTATAGTCCATTCCTAATTTTTGCCAAATTGTTTTAGTCTCCTTGCATAAAGCAAGTTCTGTGAAATTATATCTTTTTTTTAAGTACTCTATAATTACAAGATACGTTCTATATCTGAGGTTGGAATCAATCTTTTTGCCCCAATTTGAACTTTCCGTTAAATATTTTATCCAGGAATCATCCTTGCCTTTCCCCCTTGTTCCATTAATTGTGCTTTGAAGTCCCCTCAGAGAACCTAAGGTAATCCGTTCCGGAACAAATTTAGCAAAAATGCTATCAATAAGATTAATATAGTATTTCCTCCAGTCTAAAATTGGAACCATAGGGTCAATTCTTATCCTAACTTCATAACCTGCTTTAATTAACTTCTCAGCCGCTGCTATTCTCCGGGTAACTGAAGGTGCTCCTTTCTCCCATCTCTCTGCAACCTTATCTGCGTTCAAACTAAAACTTATAATTACTTGCTTATGAGGATTAATATCTAAAAGATTCTTTACATTATTAGACTTTGTTACAAATAATACCTTATGCTTCTTTTGTTTTTCAAACATTGGAATTATAAATTTAGAAAATGGAGTTGCACTATTTTCATACATAAGAGAATCGGCAATTTCCCCTGTATTTAGAATCTCTGGCTCATCTACTTTATCAAGAAACTCCTCTACATGTAATCTTATTTTATCCAAATCCTTAACCTTAAAACCAGGCAGAATCTTGCCATTATGAAATCTAAAAGTTCCCTTTAAGTAGCACCAAGCGCAGTCGTAAGGACAACCATAAGCCCATTTAAGTTCAAGAAAATGAGGACAGATAACATCAGTAAGTCTTTTAGGCAATGGTGTTTTATCAAAACGTTTAATAATAGAACCATCATTAATTTGGCTGACTAACAATCTTCTTTTGCCATCAATAAGATTAAATTCCTTGTAATTAATTTTTGGCTTTTTAGCAGTAATTGGCATTTCTAATAAAGTAGTTCCATAATTGCAGGTAGGCGACTCTCTCAAAAGTAAAGAATTCGAATTGTGGCTAAGAAAATTTAAAAAGGGATTATATTTCTGTTTTAGGTTATTTATTTTTGTAACACCAATATTTTTTAGTACCTTATCTAAATCTTTGGCAAGATAGTCTGTTTCTTGCAAAACAAAACCTAAAACTTCATTATATTCAATAGATTTCTTCCCCTTATATTTATTGAAAATCTGTTTTTGGAAGGTCTTGAAATCTACCTCTGCAAACAAAGAAGGCTCAAAATATCTCCTGCTCTCTTCGTTAAACATTACGTCTTTCATTATCTTGAATCCTGTTATATTTCTCGTGGCATATACTAAATCACTACTGTCCCGTTAACTTAATCTAAAAATGCTGCAAACCCTTGAATTACAAGCATCTTCACGGAAAATTTTTGTAAACGACTTGAATTCGCCTGTAGAATATAGCCACTCTAAATTAACCAAAGGAGGGGCTAATGTATACGGGACGAATTGTTTTTGCGCAACTAATGGACCTGCTTCCATTGCACGAATTCCAGAAATGT
>DAOVGU010000091.1 GCA_030672255.1 bacterium | reverse complement strand
GCTCTTCCATCTTTTGGTGAAACTTCTTGTGGTGAGGGGTTTTTCGGATACCCAGTGCGGCTTTAAATGTTTTGAGAAGGGAACGGCCGATTTTCTCTTTCGAAAACAGCGACTTACCGGCTTTGGTTTCGATGTAGAAATTCTTTATTTAGCAAAGAGGTTTAAGAAGAGGGTAAAGGAGGTTCCTGTCCGCTGGCTGAATTCCCCGGCGTCAAAGATCAGTCCAATAAAGCACTCTTTCCTGATGTTTCTTGACCTTTTTAAGATTCGACTCAATGGTTGGCGAGGTCTTTATGAAAACATTGGGGATTGAAACAACAACCAGAATAAATAGTTTAGCGCTATTAGAAAATGAGAAAATTCTGGATGAGACTAGCTTTCAGCCAGAGGACGCCTCTAAAGAAATCTTTATCCATCTTGATAATTTTTTAAAAAGAAATAAAATTTCATTACCCGAGATCGACCTTTTTGTTACTTCTTTGGGCCCGGGCTCCTGGACAGGGATAAGGCTTGGCATCACCTTAGTCAAGGGGTTTGCAACGGCGCTAAGAAAAAAGGTAATAGGGGTTTATAGTTCCGATACATTGGCAGAAGCTGTTGAAGATTCTGATTCAATCTGCATCCTGATTAAAGCAGAGAAGGAGTTTATTTATCGGGTATTTTACAGTAGGGGTTCGATTTATCGAACCCGCGGGCTTGATGAATCGAGCCCCTACAGAAAGAAATCTTCATACACCCGGATTAAGAAAGTTTCCCTACAAAATTTGACTGAAGAGATAAAGGTCCCAACCCTTTTTATCGGAGAGGCACTCTTTACTTATGAAAAGAGAATTAAGGAGAAATTGGGAAAGCTTGCCTCTTTTGCACGAGAAGATCTCTGGCGGCCAAAGGCAAGTTTCTTAGCTAAGGTTGGCTATCGCCAATTTCAAAGAAAAAGGAATTTCAATCTCAAGGATCTTAAACCTTTCTATGGAGAAACTAAATATTCGGAATTTTTCCATCATCGCCCATATTGATCATGGAAAGTCCACTCTGGCTGATCGCATCTTAGAGTTTACTCATACCATTCGTGAGAGGAAGTTTCGCGACCAGGTTTTAGACAGTATGGACCTGGAGCGAGAACATGGGGTTACCATCAAGAGCCATCCGGTAAGAATTCTCTATCAAGGCTATATCCTTAATTTGCTTGATACCCCGGGTCACATTGACTTCTCCTCTGAGGTGGCGCGGGGTTTAGCTGCCGGTGAGGGGGCTCTTCTTTTGATTGATGCCTCCCAGGGAGTTCAGGCCCAGACACTCACCAATTTGAGGTTTGCTCAAAAGCTTGGTCTTTCTATCATTCCGGTCATCAACAAAATCGACCTTTCCACCTCCCAGATTGAAAGAACAAAGCTACAATTCACGAATCTCCTTAAGGTAGCCGAGGAGGAAATTATTCTTGCTTCCGCTAAGGAAGGGATGGGGATAAAGGAGATCCTCCAGGCGATTATTGAGAGAATCCCTCCTCCCAAAGGAGAAGATTGTCCGTTGCGTGCTCTTATCTTTGATGCTCATTATAACCCCTATAAGGGAGTGGACCTTTATATCAGGGTAAAGGATGGTCAAATAGCTCAAGGAGAACGAATCAGATTTATTGAGGGAAATTTTGTTGGCGAGGTAAAGGAAGTGGGTATCTTCACCCCAGAATTAGAGAAAGTAGATTCTCTCTCTCCCGGAGAGGTGGGTTATCTCTCGGTAAATATTAAGGATTTAAGAAGGATTTCGGTGGGCGATACAATTACAACCCTCGAGGATGGTTCAGAGGTTCCTCTGGCTCCCTTCGAAAAAAGGAAAACCTTTGTCTACAGTAGTCTCTACCCGGCCGATGATCAGGATTATGGAAGTTTGCGAGAAGGTTTGCTCAAACTCTCCCTTAATGATCCCTCCTTCACCTATGAGCCGGAAGCCTCTCAATCTCTTGGCTCCGGCTTCCGCTGTGGCTTTTCGGGTCTTTTCCATATGGAGATTATTCAGGAAAGATTGGAGAGGGAATACGGCCTTTCTCTGGTAAGGACAACCCCTTATGTAACCTTAATGGTAAAGAAGAAGGATGGGGCAATAATCAAGATAAAGGACCCCGCCAGCTTGCCTGCAGTTTCCGAGATTAAAGAGATTCAGGAGCCCTTCCTTTCCTTGTTTATCATTGCTCCCTCTTCCAATATCGGAGATCTTATTCAGTTATGTTTAAGCCGTCGGGGAAGGCAGAAATCACTATCCTATCTTTCTCAGGATACAATTTTACTTACTTTTGAGCTCCCATTTTCGGAAATCTTTGTCGATTTCTACGATCGCTTAAAAACGGTTACCCATGGATTCGGCTCCCTGGACTATTCCTTCATCGGTTACAGAAAATCTGACCTGGTAAGGTTGGATATTCTGATTAATGGAAAATTTGTTGATGCTCTTTCGCTAACAGTCCCCCGGGAGAATGGTCGGCAGAGGGCAATTGCCATTTTAAAGAAGTTAAAGGAGGCAATACCACGGCAGCTTTTTCAGATTGTGATTCAGGCCGCCATCAATAATAAGATTATTGCCCGCGAGGAGATTACCGCTCAGAAGAAATTTGTTACCGGGAAATGTTACGGGGGGGACATCACCAGAAAAAGGAAGCTCCAGGAAAAGCAAAAAATGGGCAAAAAAAGAATGAAAAGTATTGGTGTGGTGAAAATCCCCCAGGAGGCCTTCATGGCCGTCTTGAAAACGTGATTATTTGTAGGGGTCGGATTTATCCGACCCGAAAGGTGTATATGTGGGGGTTCGATTTATCGAACCCGAAAACAACGGGCGTCATAAATGTCGCCCCTACAACGTAGGGGTCGGATTTATCCGACCCGAAGGCACCGCAATGTAGGGGCTTGATTTATCAAGCCCGAAAAAGAATGCAAAATCTCGCTGTTCGCAAAAATATTAGATTAAAACACTATGATTATAAACAAGATGGATACTACTTTGTTACAATATGTTGTTCTAATTTTCAACCTAATTTAGAAAAATGTAAAAAACAAGCAGAAAAAATATTGTATTGTCTACCTGAAAGGTTTTCTGGTTTAAAGATAGATTATTTTGTATTGATGCCTACCCATCTACATGCAATTTTTATATTTGATGGATGTAGAACAACTTTGGGTGAAGTGGTGCGAACATACAAAGCCCTGGTTACAAAAGAGGTAAAGGCAAAGAAATTTTGGCAGAGGAATTACTATGAACATATAATAAGAAATGAAGATGCTTTAGCAAAAATCAGAGAATATATTCAGAATAACCCGGATGTTTTAAAGATAAAATTTGAAGAATTTTATAAAATGTAGGGGTCGGATTTATCCGACCCGAAAGGTGTATGTGTAGGGGTTCGATTTATCAAACCTGCAAGATGATTCTAATCCTCTCCCCACTTGTGGGGGAGGTATAGAGATAAGAATCATAGACCTGTTTCACTAAAATGTATGACGGATTTTGGTGAGTATAAAAGATGGCAGGCGCACTTGAAAGAAGAAGAAGGCATTAGGCTCAGAGCTGATACCAAATGCTATGACCAAAAGAGAATAGATGGTTTTCTTAAATAAAAAAACCTATGCACTCAAAATTAAGTAGTATCTTATCACTAATTACTTTACTCATTTGTTTAACTCCAGTAAACTGCCTCAGTGAAACCGCAACATTCCCAAAAGAACTCAGCGGTGAGTCTCTTTACGAAGAAGGATTGAAACTTCTTGGTCAAGAGAAATATAAAGAGGCTGTTCCCTATTTTGAAGAAGCGACCAAAAGGAAAGCAAATTTTGCTCAAGCATATTATCAACTTGGACTCTGTTATCTCAAAACCAGAGATTTTGAGAAGGCAAAACAAACTCTAATTTTTACTAGAATTCTTTCTAATGACGACTCTTTAAAGAAGAAAGTTGCTCTGTTGGTAGAAAGTATTCCAGAGGAGATAGAAAAAGAAAGACAGAGAGAAAAAAGAGAAAAAGAAGAGGCAGAACAGAGAGAAAAGATACAAAAAATCGTTGAGAAGTTATTTGTTCCTGTACAGAAACATCCGTTAGCCACACAGGCTTTAGTATCGCAACGAGCACTTGAAGCACTCACAGCAGATATTCTTTCGGGACGAACGCCACCACATAAAGCCGAAGAAGCCGTTAGTACATTATACAAAATGGGCCCCTCAATTTGGCCTCTTACGATAGAACTATTTATAAAAACAGCTCAGGAACTATACATTTATACACATCAAGCAAAAGAAGAACTTTTGCCTGATCCAATAACACAAGATGTAATCCGTGCAGCTGTTAAAAATTACATCCAGTACCTTCTTGATAGAAAAATAATTTTGAAAGCCCAGTTCATTAAAGACAAAGGAAAAATGGGATTTATGGGAACGAGATACCATAGCTTTGATTTCATGTATGTGTGGCAATACTTCAGTAAGGCAGGATTTTTAACCAAGAAAAAAGTTGTTATAATTTACCGTGGGATTAGTGAAGATGAAAAACATTTTTCTATATCTTACTACATTCCAGATTTAGTTACTTCTTTTCCTCTACAGATACAACAGCAAATAATTAGGAATAATTTTACAGGAATTCCTATTCCACAAAAGCTACTTTTGATAGTCAAAAAATACAATGAGAAGAAAAAGGAGAAAGAAGTAATATCTGAAACGATAGAAACTGGTGTAGAAAATTTATATGAACTGGCAGAAAGACTGGTTGAGGGATATCCAGAGGATATGTATGAGCTTGTACTTAACAGCGATCTCAACACAGAGGTCAGAATAATACCTCTTATTAAATTTATCTGGTTTGGTAGTACACGACCTCTCCATAAGACATACGAACTTGTAGACAAAAACTGCCAAGAATTTCTAAATATATTATCCAGCCCCCTACCTTTAGATTTTGAAAGGATTTTTGAATGTTTTGCATTATCAGATCGCATCAGGGCTACAAAGGAAAGACTAAAAAAATGCCATAGCAGCCGGTAGGGGTACCAATTAAATTTACATTTTCATACAGGGAAATGTGTATAACAATTCATCATTTTGATGGAGAGCAGGAAATAAATATTGAAAACTGTGAGGGGTTTCTTACAGAATTTGTTAAGCATAATCCAAGTATCATTTATTACGATAGTCTTCCAGTAACTCCTCATTTTCAACTTCCAAATGATGCTTTAGTTCTAACTGCTATGAGCCAAAATAATCTAAGCCACAGTGCACTTCAAGAATTATGGAATCAGAGGAATGATATAGATGTATCACTACAAGTGATAGGAACAGAGTTTCATCTTGTTGACAATCTATTCCCACAAGATGCAATCAGGAATATTTTGAGAATATTCCTAAATATTAATGGAATAAGAATCAGCCTTGCTAGCAAAATTTTACATAAGAAAAGACCAAAACTATTCCCCATTATAGATAGAAGAGTGATGAATATATATAGGTTTCCTGCAGGTAATGACAAAAATCCTGAAGAGGTAATAAAATGGATAAAACATATAAAGGAAGATATAAGAAGAAATAGCACGGAGTTGGAACAATTGAAAAATATTGCTGAGGGAGAAAGGGACAATATTTCTTTTTCACTCGTTCGCGTATTTGACATAATCCTTTGGCAATATCAACGGCAATATCAACGAGAGAATGAACCTTAAAAATAAAAAGGAGGGGTTTATGCCAAATATTCAGATTCCAGGACCGGGTTCAGCAATGGGTTTGGCGGCTGCGGTTGGAATTTATAGTATTGGGAAGGTAATAGGACAAGCCATCGAGAAGAGTGAAATTCTGCCCGAAAAATTACTTTTAGGGTTCATCCTTGGAGGAATAATAGTTGTAGTAGCTTTTGGAGTTTTTGCTTACTGCGTTGAGAAAATACATATTAAAAAAGATATAAAACTCAAGGAAATAGAGGTCGGTAAAGGAACAAGTAAATGAACAGTAAAAGACTTCTGAGATTGTCATTTCCTTTATCTTTGTATATACTAATGTGAGGGGGAATTCTGCAAGAGTAGCTTCGGGTCGGATAAATCCGACCCACGGACTTGATAAATCAAGCCCCTACAACTTTGAGAAAACAACGGGCGTCATAAATGTCGCCCCTACAGAACGTATTATGGTTAATAAGAAGAAGGTTATTGTTGAGAATTTAAAGTCACTCTTCATTGCTTTTCTTTTGGCGATGTTCATCAGGACATTTTTTGTCCAGGCATTTAAGATTCCAAGCTCCTCAATGACTCCTACCTTAGAGGTAGGGGATAGATTATTGGCAAACAAACTGGTCTATAAGTTCCGGGAGCCGGAAAGGGGCGAGATTATTATCTTCAAATATCCTCTTAATCCACGCAAGGATTTTGTTAAAAGATTAATTGCTCTCCCCGGGGAGGAGGTAAAGATTATAGAAGGAAAGATCTTCATCAATGGTAAACCCACAGAGAATCCCTTAATTAATGCTCGTTATTACAGTAACAGTGGGTTATACGGGACAGAATTCTCGGCGGTAGTTCCCGAAGATTCCTATTATGTCCTCGGGGATAACAGCCGAAATTCTAAGGATAGTCGTTATTGGGGATTCGTGCCCAAGAGCCACTTAATCGGTAAGCCCCTATTTGCCTATTGGCCTTTGAATAGGATAAGAATAATAAGATGAAGGAGAAGAAAGAAAGGGTTATTCATATCAAGAGCAAGGATTTAGAGATATTGAAAAGGGAAGCAGAGAAAGCAAAGGAATGGTACGAACAGCTGCTTCGAGTGTCCGCTGAATTTGATAATTTCCGCAAGCGCCAGGAAAAGGAAAGGCAGCAGTTTTTAAAATTCTCTCAGGAAGCGCTTCTTGTGAAATTTTTGCCTATCTTTGATAGCTTGGAAAAGGTTCTCCCGGAGAAAAATACCGATATGCCAGAAACTTTATTAAAAGGGTTAGCCCTAATTCAGAAGGATATCTTTTCTGTCCTTGCCTCAGAAGGTTTGGAGCGGCAGAAGGTGGTTGGCAAATTGTTTGATCCTCTCTGCCATGAGGTCGTAGAGACAGTTGATTCCAAGAAGCATAAGGAAAATGAGATCATTGAGGAGCTTCGCGCCGGCTATCTTCTGAGAGGGAAGGTTATTCGACCAGCGATGGTGAAGATTGCCAAACACAGCCCAAAAGAATAAGATGAAACCACGAGATTTCACAGATTGACACATATGACAGATATGCCGTCATTCCCGCAGTCAGTAAGCGGGAATCCATATTCTTTTAGATTCCTGCTTCCGCAGGAATGACAACTTATAGAAATCTGTAAAATCTGTGGTTAAATAATGAAAACGCTCTTTCTACGCTCACCGGCAAAGCTCAATCTCTGGCTGGAGGTGATCGAGAAAAGAAAGGACGGCTACCACAATATCGAGTCAATTATTGATACGGTGAGCCTCTGTGATTTAATTGCCTTGAAAGAGAGCCCCGGCCGAATAGAGCTCTCTCTACCTGAAATTCCTCAAGAAAAGAATCTTGCTTATCAAGCGGCCCTGCTTTTAAAATCGGAGTTAAAGATAAATCAGGGTGCTAAAATCAAAATTGAAAAGCGTATTCCTTTGTCTTCTGGTTTAGGTGGAGGTAGCAGTGATGCGGCGGCCGTTTTACTTGGCTTAAATAAACTCTGGAAAATAGATCTTCCTTCCGAGAGGTTACTTCGCTTGGCCACAAAATTGGGCTCTGATGTTCCTTTCTTTGTTAGAAGAGGGAGATGTTTGGTAAAGGGGAGGGGGGAGCTAATCTTTCCCCTTTCCCCTTTCCCCAAGATCTGGTATGTAATTGTAGTTCCGCAAATTCGGGTCTCCACGGAGACTATCTATCGCCAACTTTGTCTAAACTTGACGAAGAGAAAAAATAGCGTTAAGATATTATCCGCTCTCGCTAAAGGTAATTTAGAGAAAATAGGAAAGTATCTTTTTAATAGATTAGAGGAGGTGAGT
>DAOVGU010000135.1 GCA_030672255.1 bacterium | reverse complement strand
AGGTTATTGGGGTTACCGGCACTAACGGTAAGACCACCGTCACTTATCTTTTAGGGGCCATTCTGAAAAAAGCAGGCCACAGGACAGGGTTGATCGGCACAATCTGCTATAAGATTGGAGACCGTGTGATTGCTGCTCATACCACTACTCCAGAATCTTTAGAGTTGGAAAGCCTCTTGGCTGAACTGGTGAAGGAGAAGAGTACCCATTTAGTGATGGAGGTTAGTTCCCATTCCCTCACTCAGCACCGGGTGGAGAAAATAGGGTTTGATGCTGCTATCTTCACCAATTTAGCTAAGTTTGAACATCTTGATTACCACCACCGGATGAAAGAATATCTCTCAGCAAAGCTTTCACTTTTTCAGGAATATTTAGCGGAGAGCCCTAAAAAGGAGAAAAGGGCAATAATTAATATTGACGACCCCTATGCTTCCCACTTTCTAAAAGCGGCGCGGAATAATAAAATCAGGGTTATTACCTATGGAATGAAAAGGGGTGATGTGAGAGCAAGAAATTATTTAACCACTAAATTGGGCGCTTCCTTCAAGGTCGAAAGTCCAGGGGGAAATCTTCAGATCTTTTCCAAATTGATGGGAAGATTCAATCTCTATAATATCTTAGCCGCAGTTAGCTTTGGCATCACAGAGGGAATTAATTTAGAACTAATCAAGAAGGGGATTGAGGAAACAGAGATCATCCCTGGTAGATTGGAGCCAGTAGATTGTGGCCAACCCTTTAAGGTATTGGTGGATTATGCTCATACGGAGAGCGCTCTGAGAAACCTTTTGCTTCTCGCCAAGGAACTTTCTTTTAATCGGATTCTGCTTATCTTTGGCTGTGGGGGAGATAGGGATCGGAGGAAAAGGCCTCTCATGGGGAAGATCGCCACAAAATTTGCCGATTTTTCAATTATTACCTCCGATAATCCGCGGAGTGAGAAGTTGGAAAGCATCATCAAGGAGATAGAGAAGGGAATCAGGAGAGGTTATCGGAAAAAATATAAGGTTGTGGTGGATCGAGAAGAGGCAATTAGACAGGGGTTGGCAAAGGCAGAGAAAGGGGATCTTCTCCTCATTGCCGGAAAGGGTCACGAAACTTACCAGATTCTTAAGGATACAATCATTCCCTTTGATGATCGACTCCTCACGCGAAAGGTCCTGGAGAGTATGGGAAAAGAAGAGGCTCGGAAAGTTTCTTAGGCGGCACGTTTGTTTGCCCCAGCGAGGCAAACTGCACTCTCGTTGCTCCTCACTCGTCCGCCTTTGGCGGACACCGTGCCCGCTCGTCGCTAACAAGGCCGCTACAGAAACTTTCCTCGCCTCAGTGTTAACCTGTATTAAAAATTAATGGAGCCGTTAAGGGTTTCAGAAATTCTCAAATTTTGCAAGGGTGTTCTTATCCAGGGAAATCCTACCACCACAATTTCTTCCATCTCTTTAGATTCACGAAAACTAAAAAAGAATACTCTCTTTATCGCCATCCGGGGAGAAAGATATGATGGGCATGATTTTCTCAAGGAGGCATTAGAGAAGGGAGCGAAAGGAGTAGTTGTAAATTCAAGTTACACCCCCACCTACTTCCTCCCCCCTCGAGGGGGAGGAAAAAGGAGGGGGGGCAAAAAGAGCATTATCCAGGTGGCTGATACCCGCAAAGCATTGGGGGATATTGCGAAAGGCTATCGGAGAAGATTTAAGATTCCCCTTATTGCCATTACCGGTAGCGATGGTAAGACAACGACCAAGGAGTTGTCCGCTGCACTCCTTTCTTCTCGTTTTCACCTAATAAAGAGCCCGGGTAACTTTAATAATGAAATAGGGGTTTCTCTTACCCTTTTTAAATTAAAAAAGAAAAATGATCTGGCAATAGTGGAGCTGGGGATGAATAAACCGGGAGAAATTAAAAGATTATCCGAAATAGCAAAGCCTGCCATGGGAGTGATTACCAATATCGGGGATGCGCATCAAGGTTTCTTTAAGAGTAAGTACGGAATTGCCCAGAGCAAAGCAGAACTTTTTGAGTCTCTTGGAAAGGCTCCGGTAATCTTGAATAGGGATAGTCCGTATTTTTCTTTTCTAAGGGAGAAAGCAAAAGGGAGGGTAATTAGTTTTGGAATTAAAAAGAAAAGTGATTTTCAGGCAAAAGATGTGGTTGTTCTGGCTTCTGGAATTGAATTTAAGGTAAACAACCTACCCATTAGACTCCCCCTCTTAGGTTACTTCAATGTGTATAATGTTCTTGTTGCCATTGCTCTTGCCAAGGAGTTTGGAATCTCTGATCAAAGAATTAAAAAGGCTCTACAAAATTTTAAGCCCCTTCCCCACCATTTTCAATTGATTAAGTTAAAAAAATTTCAAGTAATTGATGATACCTATAATGCCAATCCCTTTGCTTTTAAAAAAGCAATTGAGCAGTTACGGATAATGAAAACAAAGGGCAGAAGAGTGATCATTGCGGGCGAGATGAAGGAATTGGGTGATTATAGCAAAAAAGCCCATTACTCCTTGGGAAGATTTATTGCTCAATCAAAGGTTGATCTTTTAGTGACCATAGGCGAATTAACAAAGGAAATAGGAAAAGGAGCATCTCAGGCTGGCTTTAGAAAAGAGAATATTTTTCATTGCGAGAGCAATGAAGAAGTGGTAAAATCTAAGGAACTTTTCCTTCCGGATGACCTCATCTTGGTTAAAGGTTCAAGAGCGGCTCACTTGGAAGAGGTAGTGGAGAAATTGAAAAATCAGGAACACTTGACATCAATCTAAGTAGACAGTATATTATGTTTAGATTCGTAAACATATGTTTAGATTCGTAAACATTAAAATGAAGGATGAGCAATGAAAGTGCGTAATCCATTAGATAAAATTTTAAATAATGAGGTAAAGGTTAAGATCTTACGTTTTCTCTGTAAAACAGGGGTGGAGTGGAGTGGTCGTCAGCTTGCCAAAGAGATAAGAATAAGTCCGGCGACTTGTCATAAAGCACTCCGAGAGCTTAATAATGAAAGGGTGCTATTACTCAGAAGTGTAGGCAAAAGTTATCTTTACCATTTGAGTGAGGAAAATTTTGTTGTTTCAGATTTGCTTAAGCCTTTGTATGAAAGAGAAAGTAAAATTCTCAAGGAAATATATAAGACTATAGTAGAAAGTGTAAGTTCGCCTGTGATAAATAATATAGTTTCTATAGCTATCTTTGGTAGTGTCCAGAAGGAGAAAGAACACTCTGTAAGTGATATAGATATTTTGGTCTTGGTAGGAAAAGAAAAGGATAAAGTAAAAACTGAAAAGAATTTTGAGAGAGTAAATGAGAATATTGTTAGAAAATTTGGAAATACAGTTTCTCCCTATATTCAGACTGTGAGGGAATTTAAGTTAAAACGTAGAAGGAATGTTGCTTTGATAAAAAATATTTTAAAATCACATAAATTGCTTTTTGGTAAACCATTAGAAGAATTAGTTTAAAAAATGCCAGCCAGAAAGATAAGGACAAGAACAATAGAAAGAGCTGAATATAAAACCTATCTTAAAAAGGCTACCGAATTCTATGAAACGATGTTTCAGGCAGAAAAGATGGGGAAATGGAATGCTGTTGGCTTAAATGCTGTCCATTGTGCCATTTCTGCTTGCGATGCCTTACTTGTATTTTATGCTGGCATTCGCTCTGCCAGCGATAGCCACTTGGCAGTAATTGATTTGTTATTAACCTCTGTGAAATTACCCGAGGTTAAATCTAAAAGCGAGACTTTAAGAAAGATTTTGGTTAAAAAAAGTCTCATTGAATACGAGAACAGAGATTTTACTCAGAAAGAGGCCAGAGAGATATTGAAACTTACTGAGAGATTTTATACCTGGGTGACCTCAAGAATAAAATAAAATGGCCGAGAAATATTCCTGTCCAACATGTGGTAAATATTATTACCATATGGTAGTTTTAGTTTCCAATACTAATTCGCAAATTGAAACGATTTTTAGAATGGGTAGAATCTTTACTACCGAAATGAGAGGATTTTAGATGCTTTATTATCTTCTTTATTCCTTAAAGGACTATTTTTCCCCGCTTAATGTTTTTCGCTATATTACAGTCCGTGCCGGGCTGTCCTTCTTTACCGCCTTTGTTATTACGCTTTCCCTTGGCCCTTTCTTTATTCGAAAGCTTTCCCACCTCTGCCATCCGACTCTAAAAGAACTTAATAATTTCCATAAGGAGAAGGAGAAAATCCCCACGATGGGTGGGATTTTAATTCTTTTAGCCGTCATTATTTCTACAATTTTCTGGGCAGATATCGCCAATATCTATATTATGCTTTGTCTTTTTGTCCTCATCTGCTTAGGGCTATTGGGATTTTATGATGATTACATTAAATTAAAGAGAAAGAGTGCAAAAGGGGTAAGACCTCTGGCGAAATTATTCTGCCAGATTGGCCTGGGATTCCTCATTGGTTATCTGCTTTGTTTTTCACCAATAGGATTTGATACGAAGGTTGCTCTTCCTTTCTTAAAGAGGGTGATGATCCGCTTAGGCCCCTATTATCTCCTTTTAGCGGTTCTCATCATTGTCGCTACATCCAATGCGGTTAATCTTACCGACGGTCTTGACGGCTTGGCCATTGGCTCGGTGTTGATGATTGCCATTGCCTATGGAGTTATGAGTTACCTTGCCGGGCACAAAGGTTTTGCCTCCTATCTTAATATTCTTTATGTGGAGGGGGCTGGAGAGATCAGTGTCTTCTGTGGAGGTATTGTCGGGGCGGCCCTCGGCTTCCTCTGGTTTAACGCCTATCCAGCGCAAATCTTTATGGGTGATACCGGTTCCCTTGCTCTTGGTGGTATCCTGGGGTTAATTGCGATGATGATCAAGCAGGAGATTTCCCTGATCATTGTGGGAGGAATCTTCGTGATTGAAGCCGCCAGTGTAATTATCCAGGTCTCTTCCTTTAAACTGCGCGGGAAGAGAGTTTTTCTGATGACTCCCCTCCACCATCACTTTGAACTAAAGGGCTGGCCCGAGAGTAAGGTTGTAATTCGTTTCTGGATCTTAGCCATCATCCTCGCCCTCTTTTCCTTAATCACTTTGAAAATTAGATAAAGGGGTCAGGTCTCAACAGTTGACAAAATGAAAGAAATAGTTCCCCAAGAAAACTTGATATTCCATTTTGGAACATCATACTTGAAATCACAAAATGTGACATCAAGTTGGAAAATAGGGACAGTCCCTATTTTTCCTATTTTTCTATTTTTTTATTTTTTGATGAAAAAATTCCAGACAGTGTCTGGAAAATCCGAGACACCGTCTCGTAAATCTACAATTCGGCAGACAGTGTCTGCTAAATTCGAACCAATGCTATCCTGGTCACATTACTGTGAATTTTTGAAGGTAGAAGAACGGTATTTTTAAAAATAAGAATAAAAATGAGTAGTAACTCTGAAAAGAGATGACTCTATTTCTCTTTGTTCTTATTTCGGGATTAGCTTTTATCTGGTGGCAAAATCATCGGAACAGGGGAGATAATAAGTAAAATAATGGGAGCAGTCATCAATTATTTAACAAAAAATATCTTGGATTTGTAAATTGTTCTCAAATATGATACAATTGTTCTCAAAAGGAGAACAATGATGTTAGATGCTTTAATATCCTCCAAAACAAAACGGGCTATCCTGAAACAATTCTTATTAAATCCCGATGGGAAATATTACATCCGCCAGCTGGCAGTGATTCTTAATACATCTGTTGGGACGGTTCACCGGGAGTTAGTCAGGTTTGAAAAAAATGGTATATTGGAATCGGAACATATTGCCAACCTGAGATTTTTTTATATTAATAGAAAGAATCCCTTATTTGCCGAGCTAAAACAGATAATATTTAAAACGGAGGGTGTTAAGGGTAGAATAGAGGCAGAACTCAATAGGATAAAGGGAATAAGAACAGCTTTTATTTATGGTTCATTTGCGATGGGAGAAGAAAAGGGGGACAGTGATATAGATTTATTTTTAGTAGGCAATATAAGTGAGGATGAATTGATAAAGAAAATAAGTGGTTTAGAGGGTGAATTTAATCGTGAAATAAATCACACCATTTACAGCAAGGAAGAATTAAAAAAAGAGATAGAAAATAAAAATTCATTTATTTTGGAAGTTTTAAGAGGAGCAAAAATATTTTTAGCAGGGAAGCAAAGTGACTTATAAAAAATTTATAGAGGAATATCTATCAAAACAAAATCTCTCATAAGGAAGCAAGAAGTCGGATTTGACCAAGAATTCGTATCTTTTATAATAGATAAAGTTAAAGAAGAAAATCCGCAGATTGAATTCAAATTTTAAACCCAAGTAAAGATGAGATGAGAAAATCATTAATATTTACACTTTTATGGATAATATTAATTTCCACTTCAACTTGGGGAAGTGAAACTGAGAGAAAGGTCTATTTTTCCACAAAGGATAATTTATCCAAGATAGTTTTATCAGAACTTGCCAAAGCGGAAAAGAGTATTCACATCGCAATGTATTATTTTACTTTTAGACCGTTAGCGAAAGGTTTAATAAAAGCAAAAAGAAGAAATATGGAAATTAAAGTTCTTTTAGATGAAGGCCAAAAATATAGCAAATCCTCGTGCTGGGATCTTTTGGTTGAAGAGGGTATAAAAGTGAAGTTCTATAAAAGTCCGGGATTGATGTATAATAAATTCTGCGTAATTGACGAAAAGATAACCTTAACCGGTTCTTATAATTGGACAGGGCATGCAAATAAAATCAATGAAGAAAATCTAATAGCGATAGATTCTGAAGAAGTTGCAAAACAATATAAAAAAGAGTTTCAAAATCTATGGGCAGGACCAGGAATAATAAAAACAACATCTCCGGAAAATGCAAAATATGTCGGCAATAGAAATAGTCGAATATTCCACCGTTTAGATTGCTATCATGTAAAAAGGACGAAAGAAACAAATAAAGTTTATTTCGCTGACAGGAAAAAAGCAATAAAAGCCGGCTTCAGACCATGCAAAATCTGCAAACCTTAAGGAAAGGGGTCAGGTCTTCACAGTTGCTGTGGGAACTATTAAGGTGACAAAAATGGAAACCATCCTTGTTTTCTGAGTGGTAGCAAGTAAAAAAGAAGTTATGAAGAAAAGTGAGAAGGTAGAAAAGATTAACAAAACAACGAGTTCAAGAAATTATAATAATTTGCTTGGTAGGGTTGCTGATATTCTCCTTGAGGCAAGAAGCAAGGTAGTTAGAGAGATAAACAAGGTTCAGGTATTGGCATACTGGGAGATTGGCCGTGAAATTGTAGAGTTTGAGCAGAAAGGTAAAAAACGAGGGGAATATGGTGAGCAATTAATAGAAAGATTATCAAAAGATATGACCCAAAAATTTGGCAAGGGGTTTTCTACTACGAATTTAAAGATGATGAGACTTTTCTATCAAGCATTCCCAATTCGTCAGACAGTGTCTGACGAATCTCTTGAAGTCCAAAAATCCGAGACACCGTCTCGTAAATCTCGAAAATTCCAGACAGTGTCTGGAAAATCTGCAATTCGGCAAACAGTGTCTGCCAAATTTGAACCAATGCTTTCATGGTCTCAGTACTGTGAACTTTTGAAAG
>DAOVGU010000257.1 GCA_030672255.1 bacterium | reverse complement strand
TTAGCCTTGAATCCAAAATTGGTTCAGGCACTAATTGCTCTTGGCCATAAATACGGAGTAAAGGTAATGCTCCTGGAAAACATCATCGCAATGTACGAGGCAGGACTAAGGGTTCAATCTTTTCCTTAAAAATTCCTTCCCAACTGTATTGAGTAATCACTTTCCTGAACAGAAGAGAAGATTTATCACTCTTGAAAAATTTTATAATCCGCCGGGCAATTTCTTCCGGATTTTCACTCAGGTTAAAATAATTAACCTCTTTGCCTCCTATTTCAGGTAAGGGAGCAATATCGGAGGTAAAGATAGGTTTTCTTACCAATCCCGCCTCCAGGATGGGAATGCCAAACCCTTCCTGATAACTGGTAATCAGAAGCAGGTCAGAAAGCAAATAGAGATCCCGCAGAAGTTTCAATCCCACCTTTAATCGCTTTTTGGTAAAAGGGTCAACAAGATCATAAAGGAAGATAACCTCTTTTTTTAAGGACAATTTTCTGACAAGATTTTTGAGGAAGGTAAAGTAATCCTTTCCTTTTTTGATATGGGGGTCTGGGGGTCCAGTAATAATTAGTTTAGGACTTACCCCTTTTTCTGAGAGACTCTTAATTATTTTAATTGCTAAATCAATATTCTTGCGTTTGATGACGCGGGCGGGAAAAAGAATGGTTAATCCCCTCTCCTTCATCCTCCCCCTCAAGGGGAGTGGAGCCCCCGGAGATAGGTGGGGGTGTAATTTATTAAAGAGATGGACCGCTTGTGGGGAAAGATTGAGAAATTTGGCGATATCCACACCGTTGGGAATGACTTTGATCCTTTTCTTTTTCAAACCCCAGATTTTGGCAAGCTGGCCCTGCCGCAGTTTGGAGATAGTAACATACTCTACCCTCTTTAAAGGTTTTGCGAGAAGATTCCAGGGGTATTTTTCCATCGGGATAGAGGCAATATAATCCCTGTAGGTAGGGTCAATTAAGGGTGAATCGTGGACCCAGGCAATAAATCTTTTCCTTAATTGGGGAATAAGGTGGTGAAGAGCAGCCATCAAAGCGAGATTAAATGGCATGGAGAGAACATTGTGGCAGATGATAACGTTACTTTTCTTTAATTCTCTTTTTAAAGATTTTTCTATTTTTTCTTTTAACCGATAGAATTCCTTAAAGTTCCCTTGCTTTATTTCTTCATTTACCCTCCGATTTAAGGGATGGGTAGAGTCAATCTCCGGAATAAGCGCTATCTCTACATCCGGAGCAAATTTCTCTCCCTTTCCCACAATAACCTTTACCTTATATCCATTGTCGATAAGTAACCTTGCTTGGGCCTCCAGAACAAACTCCACCCCCCCAACCACCGGCGGGCAACTGTAATGAATAAAAGCAATTTTTGGTTTCATTCTTTTTGTTGTCATTCCCGCAATCAGTTAGCGGGAATCCATTCCTTTATTAGATTCCTGTTTTCGCAGGAATGACACTTTGTGTCGTCTGCGCAAATCTGCGTCCCACTGATTTATCAAGTTACCTTTGATAATTGTACCTTTGCCAATAAGGCACTCTTTTAACTTTAGATTGGAAATGTGGCAATAGTCATCGATAACACAGGAGGCAATCTCGCAACTCTGTAATACCACCTCATCAAAAATGACACTGTCGGTTACCTTTGAGTCGAGAATTTTACTATTTTTTCCTAAATAGTTTTCTCCTTTCAGATAATATCTGTTGGCAGCTAAATAGGAAACTCTGCTTCCAATATCAAACCAAACATCTGAGAAGAGAAAGGAAGTAATAGGAAATTTTTTCTTTTTTAGTAGCCAACTGCAGAAATATCCCATTGCATCCTTTCCTTTCTCCGTCTGACCTAAAAATTCCGGTATTGTGTCCAATACTCTTTTTGGAAAGATATAGCAGGCGGTAGAAACTAAGGTTGTTTTGGGAAAGAGAGGCTTTTCCAGGAAATCGATGATTCTTCCCTTTTCATCGATCTCCACATTGCCATATTTGTTCTTAATCTTTTCCTTATTCTTGATATCGTAGATAGCGATAAGGAATTCATCTTGAAAAGAGTTAACAAAATCGGCTAGGTCAAATTCAAAGATATTGTCTCCAGCAATGACCAGAAGGTTCTCTCTTATCCTCTTTTTTCTTACCAAGAAATTTAAAGAACCCACTGTGCCCAATTTGTTGCTTTCTGATGTTGTTGGTTCGGCAATAATTTTTACCTTAAGGTTCTTCTCTCTTTGCCATTTTCTAAAAGCGGAAAGAAATTTTCTATTTGTCGAAATGAACGGTGCTTCATCCGCCAAAGATTCAGTGGCGGATAAGATATACTCAATAATTGGTTTTCCTGCCACCGGGAGCAAAGACTTTGGCCTTTGCATCGTTATTGGTTGGAGTCTGGTGCCATACCCTCCG